>JBDTVG010000033.1:0-16346 GCA_040007395.1 Chloroflexota bacterium | reverse complement strand
GAACTTCAGTGTCCGCATATCCCGGCTTTTTCAACTATCTAAAGCGAAAGTCCTGTATTTATAACTCGTCAGGAGTCACAATTTTCATGAAATCCACCTACGGTACGGTTGATCTAAAAAGTACCCTCATCACAGCCTTTACTGAACACTATGGTAAACCTGCCTACATCGCTCAAGCTCCGGGGCGTGTAAATATTATTGGCGAACACACCGATTACAACGATGGCTTTGTGCTGCCTGCCGCCATTGATCGCGCTATTTTTATTGCTGGGCGGCTGCGTTCTGACAACGTTGTAAATGTCATCTCTTTGGATTACCACAGTGAGGTATCGTTTACCCTGGATCAGTTGCAGGATAAATCGCTGCCAAACTGGACTAACTATCTACGGGGAACGCTGTGGGTACTGCGCGAAAACGGGAATACCTTGCACGGCATGGATCTGGCCATTGCAGGCAATGTGCCATCGGGAGCAGGCTTTAGTTCGTCGGCGGCCTTTGAAGTAGCCATGTTCGAGATGACCGCCGCCTTATTCGGACTCCAGTTGACCCGCAAACAAAAAGCGTTGCTCGGCGTTGAAGTCGAGCATAAGTATATCGGTGTCCCAACTGGGTCAATGGATCAATTGATCTCGGCGTTGGGCGAGGAGGGCCATGCGCTGCTGATTGACTGCCGCAGCCTCGCCACGACCTCCGTGCCGATCCCAGACGGAGTAAGCCTTGTTGCGTTGGATACAGGCAAGCGGCGCGAACTGGTTCACAGTGAATATGGCAAGCGACGCGCTCAGTGCGAGGAAGCCGCCCGATTGCTTGGGGTCGCGGCGCTGCGTGATGTTACGCCGGAACAACTCGCCGCTAATGCCGACAAACTACCAGAGGTGATCGAACGGCGGGCGGCACATGTCGTCAACGAAGATGTGAGGACGCTGGCAACTGTCGAAGCCTTCAAAGCAGGCGACCTGAAAACTGTGGGACGTTTGATTAATGAAAGCCATGCTAGCCTGCGCGACCTGTTCCAGATCAGCATCCCTGAGTTGGATATTATGGCGGAACTCGCTCAGAAGGAACCGGGCTGCTACGGCGCACGCATGATGGGTGGTGGCTTTGGTGGAGCAGTCATCGCGCTGGTCGAAGATGACGCGGTACAGAGTCTATCCAGAAACGTCGCGGAAGCGTATAATGCAGCGACGCATCTGCAAGCCTACATTTACGCCGTCAAGGCGGGGCCGGGCAGTAGCGCCGAGCAGGTTTCTTGAGTGGTTTAGTAGAAGGACTCTATGTTTGACAAGCTCGCCGGGATCGAATCCCGGTATGAAGAATTAGATCGGCTGCTGGCAGATCCGGCAGTTTCAAGCGACTATGCCAAAGTTGCAGAACTAGCACAGGAACGCGCTGGCATTGGCCCGATTGTCGAGGCTTACCGCCAGTATCGCCGTGCCACGCAGGAACTTGAGGAAGCGCAAACCCTCATCGAGAACGAAAAGGATGAAGAACTCCACGCTCTCGCGGAGGAGGAATCTACCAGCCTCAAGGAGCAGCTTACCACGCTCGAAGGCCAGTTAAAAACCATGCTGCTGCCCAAAGATCCCCGCGACGACAGAAACGTGATCGTCGAAATTCGCGCCGGGACGGGCGGCGACGAGGCCGGGTTGTTCGCGGCGGATCTCCTGCGTCTGTATACACGCTACGCCGAACTGAAAAACTGGAAAGTCGAGATCGCGAGTACCAGCGAAAACGGCGCTGGCGGCTACAAGGAAGTGGTCTTCGAGGTCAAGGGACACGGCGCATACTCGCGACTCAAGTATGAAAGCGGCGTACATCGTGTGCAGCGCGTTCCCGCAACCGAGAGTCAAGGGCGCATCCATACGTCGACAGCAACAGTGGCTGTGCTTGCCGAGGTAGACGAAGTAGACGTGGACATCAATGCTAAGGATCTGCAAATCGACGTATACCGTTCGCAGGGCGCGGGCGGGCAGTCCGTCAATACGACAGACTCGGCGGTACGCATCACCCATTTGCCGACAGGGCTTGTCGTCGCCGTACAGGACGAACGCAAGCAGTTACAGAACAAGATCAAAGCGATGGCGATCTTGCGGGCGCGGTTGTATGAAGCCGAACAGGAACGACTCCGAGCCGAGCAGGATGCCGCCCGCAAGGGTCAGATCGGCTCTGGCGCACGCAGCGAGAAGATCCGCACCTACAATTTGCCGCAGAACCGCGTCACCGACCACCGGATCGGCATGGACCTCACCTATCGTGGCGTAATGGAAGGCGGCCTTGAGCCGTTTATCGATGAACTTTCGACCCGCGATCAGGCCGAAAAGTTACAAGGCTCGATGGAGAATCATGATCACCCCAATGGGAATGGTCATGTGGCTGATGACGATGAGGAATAAGCGAATAACCTCATATCAGCGTTTCAAGTAGTTTGTAGCTAGCCCTCACCTCTGGCCCAAATCCGGTTCGGAGAGCCGCGCCAGCATTCCCACAAGCATATCCGAATAGACCGCCATCATTCCCTTCCAAGTATACAAACAGAAGACCATAGTGGCGACGAAAAAGGCGGCAAATAGCGCCACAAAGATGAGTGCGCCCAAGTCGCGAATGATGCCACTCAGCAGCATTATCCAAATAGCAAACGCAAACAATAGAGGCAGAATCAACACGGACTGGTTAGCGCGTAGTTGGGTAACAACCATACCTTGAATCTGTATCAGTTCACGGTTAACTGGCGCAATCGTCCCGGTTGCTTCCGTCACGAAATACGACATAGCATTCCGTCGCATGGAGAATCGATAACTGCCATCTGTATCGGGCATTAGCTGGACCTTGAGCTTCCCGCTATAGCTTCCCGTGCCCCACGCGGGCTTCTTGTCGCCTTCGGAGGTAATACTCGCCGCGAACGATTCCGGCGATTGGCGCTTCAAGAATTCAAACGGCACGGTTGGGCACAACCATTGATAAAACTTCTGGACGGCATTTGGATATGTATCGAGGTTATTGGTGTTCATCGATTCCCCTTGATAGTTGGTATGAACTGCGCGTCACACTCCGTTACTTATCTTACCCCCAATCGAGCACTATGACCTGACATTAAGCATCTGTTTCAGCGTTCGAATGCGACAGATGGCTCACCACTTGCTGACAGGCAATTTTGTTAGGCTTGTTATCGCTCAACCCATACGAAACGTGAGGATAGCTAGCGTACAGCCCCGACAATTGCGATCACCCGAACGGGAATGGTCATGTGGCTGATGACGATGAAGAATAATTAGCGCGTCGTCTGGACAGCACTTACGCCAAACACTACCGCTAGCGTGATCAGGGCGCTCCAGAGCGCCGCACCGAGTACCATCCCGATGATCAGGCGGCGCGGTGGCACTCCCAACGATAAGCCGACTACAGCGCCAATTTGTGCGCCTGTCGTCATCGGAGCCAGCAGCGATAAGCCAATCAGCCCGAACCGATCCCATGCCCGCCGGATCGGGCTGTCGGGATTTGCGGCTGCTTTCCCGCCAAAACGTGCCATCAGCCGCACACGGAGTGGTTCACCTAGCAGCACTACGATGATCACACCTACGCTGTAACTGAGCCATGCCGTTACCCCTACCAGTAATGGCGCTAGCCCCAATGCGATCCCGGCAGGAATCGATGTCCAGAACGAGATAAAGGCCAGCCCAAAAACACTTGCCAACTTTGCAATAACATCTGGTGAAATCACATCACACCTTAATTTCTATGCCCAACCTCGATAAATTCTACCCCACTCTAACAATTCCTCTCTTGACTCTGACGTTACGTGATCCCTTATGATAGGGGTGAGTTGGCAAGGAGGATGATCGCGTTGTACACCGTTAAACAGCTATCCGATCTGGCGCAGGTCAGTGTCCGCACGCTGCATTATTATGATGAGATCGGGCTGCAGCGACCTGCCCAAGTCGGCGCAAATGGCTATCGATACTATAACGATGCCGATCTATTGCGGCTTCAGCAAATTCTGTTTTATCGCGAGGTTGGGCTGGAACTCACGCAGATTAAAGATATTCTGGATCGACCCGATTTTGATCTGCTAGTCGCCTTGCAATCGCATCGGGCGGTGCTACAAGAGAAGATTAACCGCCTCGAAAAACTGGTTAGCACTGTTGATAGCACGATTATGGATCTTGTGGGAGCAGTGAAGATGAGTAAAAAGAAGCTCTTTGAGGCATTCAGCGAGGAAAAGCAAAAAGACTACGAACGCTTGATACGGTTGGAATACGGGCCAACTATAGTCAATGAATCGATCAAGCTATGGAGCAGCTATACCCAAGCGGAAAAAGACAAAGTACTTGACGAAGGCAATCAGATCTACGGCGAATTGGTGACAGCAATCGAAGCAGGCAAGTCTGCCCAAAGCGGCGATGTGCAGGGAATCTTGGAGCGCTGGCATAAACACATCCACTATTTTTACGAGCCGACACTAGACATTCTGCGCGGATTAGGGGAACTGTACAACTCCAGCCCCGATTTCATCGCCAATTTCGAGAAGCTGCACCCCGATCTGCCCACATACTTGCAAGAAGCAATTACACAATATGTGGATGATCTGGAATACGCCGAGATTAAGCGAATGCTCGCCGAAGATGAGGAAACTGTCGCTAAGCGATAGCAAAACAAAATATCAGCGCTGAATACTTTTGTACAGCACCGAAGGATAAACAAACCGCTACTTACCCTTCGGTGCTTTGGGATAGTTCTTAAAAAATACTTTAGGGCTTTGCAATTGCCTTATCGCATCTTTAGCAATCCATCGCGCTGGTTTAGTCTCAAGTGCAAGTATCTCATTGGCAACATCGATGGCCTCTTTATGCAAATCTTTATTGCGTTTTCCGACTTGCCGCAACGCCCAGTTAATGCCTTTCATCACATATATGCGCTCATCATTCGCGTGCCGGATCATGACTGGAAAAAACTGGCGAATTTCATCATTCGATGCATATTTATCAGTGAAAGCATAGGCCACCATACAGACAAACCCTGCTCTTTTCTGATACTCCGCTTTATATTCTGCCCATTGGAAAGCTTTTGTTACTACAAAATCGCTTTTACCAAAAAAAACCATACAGAACGTGTCACATATTTCCCAGTTTTCAAAGGTTTTTACCCACTTTTCCATGAGTGGCTCAGTCAAATTCTTGGGCTTGTATAACATACTGGTGAGAAGTCTTGCCTCGTAGATTCCCGTGTCAAACAACTGAAGCGCCAGATCATCATCCCAGCCTATTTGTTTCGCAAGGGCTTTCAAATCCTTCAGAAAAATACCGTGAGAATTTTCAGCAGTTATTGCAAATCGTTCCTTCGTTTTCTTGACTTCTGGGTTAGCCAACTTTTCTAATTCTTGCAGCACATTGTGTAGTTTCATGGGCATGAATTAAACATAATCCTTTGGCCTTTGCCTATCCACAGCAATTTGTTCAGTTGAGCGCTGCCATTTGATTTTGCAGCAATAACTCTATTGCGTATCTCATACACTAGACCACCCATAAGACATGAGAAAGTTTCGATGAATACAGCAAAATCGGCAACTTTGTTACATTTTCGCGTAACGTCCAGCACGGATCGGCGTTATTATCTTACGAACTCGGCGACGCGCCCCGCCTTATTGCAGGACCTGACCGGATGGTGATGTACTGACGAAAGCGTTCTGGTCAGGTCCGAGGCGCGGATTATCGCAGCAATTTACCAGTTTCTTGTTTGTACCCTACTCGCTATAATAACTCCTTAACTTGTCGCTGGCTGCTGTCAACGATTCAGCGATAACCCTTCTCCTGATCATCAAAATAATAATGAGACATTGCAATGACTGAACTTGCGCCTGTGTCCCTACCCGTTGATCGTGAGCCTCCAAGCGGTAGAGCAGGGAATGTGCTACGCAGCATCCTAGTGCCGATCTTGGCAGTCTTTACCGCTGTCATTATTGGATCGCTGTTTATCCTCCTTGCCGGATTAGATCCCTTCAAAGCCTATGGAGGACTGCTCAATAGCTCATTGGGCAGCGATGGCGGGATCACGGCATCGCTGCTGAGGATGGCTCCATTTATCCTATCGGGGTTATCGGTAGCCTTTGCCTTCAAAGGTGGCTTGTTCAACATCGGCGCACAGGGGCAACTCGTCGTCGGGGCGATCTGCTCGGCATGGGCGGGTTTTGCGCTGGTAGGATTGCCGCCCGCTGTCCATGTGGTTATTGGCTTGGCGGCGGGGATCTTCGGCGGGATGCTGTGGGGGCTGATACCGGGACTGTTGAAAGCCTATACGGGCGCTCACGAAGTCATCTCGACAATTATGCTGAACTATATCGCCAGCCTGCTGCTGGAGTGGGCAGTCAATCCAGCGCGTCCGAGTGCCGCGGCTGGCCCGCTGGCTTTTTGCGATGTGGTCGGCAAGTGTGCGCTTGGCAAAACGCCGCCGATTCTGCAAAGTGCCTATCTGCCGGTGATCTATCAACCGAGCGGAAACACGCAAGACCAGTTGCATCTGGGCGTGTTTTTAGCGATAGCGGTGGCGCTGCTAACATGGATCGTCCTGTACCGCACGACCTTCGGTTTTGAACTGCGGATGGTAGGCTTGAACCCGAACGCCGCCCGATACTCCGGGATCAATGTATCACGCATGACCGTGATTACGATGGTCATTGCGGGCGGTCTTGCTGGATTCGCCGGGGCAATCCAGACGCAGGGGTTGTACCATGAGTTCCAGACAAACCAGAGCTTGACTTTGGGCTTCGACAGTATCGCGGTGGCGTTGTTGGCAGGCAGCAATCCCATTGGGATTATCCCCTCAGCATTTTTATTTGGGGTTCTTGGCGCGGGCAGTCGAGGGATGCAGCTTGCCTCGCGTGTCCCCCCTGAATTGATACAGGTGATTCAGGCATTGATCCTGATGTTCGTCGCTGCGGATCAGATTATTCGCTATATATACCATATCCGTAAAAGTGGCGACGAAGAAAAAGTCGTGTTGAGTACAGGCTGGGGTCAAAGGTAGGCAAAGATCATAGAAGGCAACCGAGGCGCAAAATAGATTATGGATAACCTTCCGGCAATCACTGCCATTGTTAACGCCAGCATTCGCGATGCAATCCCAATCATTCTGGGTGCGTTGAGTGGCATCATCAGTGAGCGATCTGGCATCGTGAACATCGGTATCGAAGGGATGATGTTAAGCGGCGCGTTTGCCTCGTTTATGACCAATGTCTATTTGAGCCAAGCTGGCATCCCGGACTTTCTCCAGCAGCAGCCAATTCGGTTGGGGCTATCGATCTTGGCAGCACTGTTCGTTGGGATGCTGCTGGCGCTACTGCACGCGGTGCTCTCGATCCGCTTCAAGGTCGATCAGATTATCAGCGGTACTGTGATCAACATTTTTGCGTTGGGCATCACGGGCTACCTCTACATCGGCGGAGCCAATACACTGGGCGTGCTGCCTGCTGTGATCAATAACCCGTTTACCCGTGAACAAGGTGTCCTGTTTTATATCGGGTCGGTCTTGTTTGGCAAAGGGATAATCACCTATGCCACGTTTGTCCTTGTGTTCGTAGTGGGCTTCGCCCTATTCCGTACCACATGGGGCTTGCGGACTCGTGCAGTCGGTGAGAATCCTCGTGCCGCCGATACACTTGGTATCAATGTCCATCGGTTGCAATACACGAATCTAGCGATCAGTGGTGTATTGGCAGGGTTATCGGGTGCGGTGCTAATCCTGGAGGGTGTATCCTTTGAACGTGGCATGAGCAATGGACGCGGTTTTATCGCGCTGGCAGTGATGATCTTCGGCATGTGGCGACCCTCACTGGCTTTTGGCGGGGCGCTGCTGTTCGGCTTTGCCAGAGCCTTGCAAACCAGTTTGCAGTTCTTTGGCGCGGGCGAGATTATCCCGCATCAGTTTGTGGCAATGCTGCCCTATATCCTGACTCTGGTGGTGTTGGCTGGGTTCGTCGGACGAGCGCGTCCCCCAGCCCACGTTGGGCAAGCCTACGAGGTCGAGTGACACTCCCTACGGCTAAAGCCGAGGGCTTTTAGGACACGCATGGCCCAGTTGCGCCTACGTTATGTCCTACGGACGTATCCCATCCGTTTGTCGCCCGCTTAAGTATGTTGATTGCCGCATTGTGGTCGCGGGCGAGACTTAGACCACAATGGCAAGTTACCCACCTATCAGAAAGGGTTAGATCTTGAAACAGTTGACCGCAGCAAGAGCAAGTTTTGGAAGTATAGGCCGGGTTAACCAGCACGAGTCGTCGTCCAGCATTTGCAGCTTTGGCGACAAGTCGTTGTCTGAAAAATCCCCAACCCTGATCCAAAATGCTCTTGCTCAGGTGTTTATTACGAACCATGTTCGCGGTTTGCAGGTCTTCTATGCCAATCAGATCGTAGTGTTGAGTGTAGTAGTGCGCCTCTTTGTTAAGCAAGTCCTGTCGGGCATTTTTAATATGTTCGTGCAAGCGTTGAATGTGCAACAGTGCCTTGCGACGGTTCTTGCTCCCTTTTGTCTTGCGCTGCATAGACCGCTGAGCCAGACGCAAATCGGCTTGTGCCTTGCGATAGGGTTTAGGCGACTCGACCCGCCGATTATCGCTATCGTGCAGCAAATTCTCCACGTTCAGATCGATACCAACAGCACAGCCTGTCGGTTCGAGGGCGATTGGATCGCCCAGTTCGCAGCTAAAGCACACGTACCACTTGCCCGCTATGCGCCGAATACGGGCGGTCTTGATTTTGCCTTGAACGGGTCTGTGCCAGAAGATGTGGACGCGACCAACGCCGAATATCTTCAGGCGGCGACCATCAAGCTTAATGCCCATGCCGTACTGCTTGAAGCCAAAGCTGTCGAAGTAGCGATAGCCTTTGAAGCGCGGATAGCCCGGTGTCTGACCCGCCTTCACCCGCCGGAAGAACGCCTGAAACGCCTTGTCCACATCATCGCACACCACCTGCATCGTCTGGCTGAACACGGCTTTGGCACGCGGGAAGGTCGCCCGGTAGCGGATGCCCGTCTTTTCTTGCTCGCCCTTGCTGACGCTCCGCTTTTCAAGCTCCCAAGCCACTTTCCGATCTTCCACACACATGTTGTACCAGTGGTGGCACACGTCAAGCACCTGCGTCAAGAGCTTTTCTTGCGTGGGTGTTGGGTACAAACGGTATTTGAAGGTCTTGAGTTGCATCAGACGTGCTTTTGGTTCTCGATGTACTGTTTAATCACGGCTAGCGGCGCACTCCCAACCGTGGCCACGAAATACGCGTTCGTCCACAGGGTAGGAAGTCTAGTCCGCAATTGCTGGAACTCTTGTCGTAGTAGGCGAGAGCTTCGCCCTTTGACGTATCTAACGAACTTGTGGATGCCCAATTGCGGATCGACCTCACACACAATATGTACGTGGTCGGGCATGACTTCCAATTCGAGAATATCCACTCGCAGATCGTTGGCAACTTGGCTAACGATTTCTCTCAAGCGAACGTCTACGCCATCGACAAGCACTTTCCGACGATACTTCGGACAGAAGATAACGTGGTACTTGCACGAGAAGAAGACGTTTTTATTGCGCCTGAATTTGTTCATGAAAACATTATCCTACATGAACCTATCTAATGCAAGAACGCCTTATATCCCCAAGCATAAATGCCGGAGCTTTACGGCGGAGAGGGTGAGCCATGCAAGATTCAGCCAATCATGACAATCGTGAAGTTGTGCTACAAGTCGAAGGTATAACCAAGCGCTTTCCCGGCATTCTGGCAAACGATCACATCAATCTAACCCTGCACCGGGGCGAGATTTTGGCGCTGTTGGGCGAAAACGGCGCAGGCAAAAGCACCCTGATGAATATTATCTATGGCCTGTATCGCGCCGATGAAGGCACGATCCGCGTCAAGGGGCAGGAAGTTCACTTTGCCAGCCCCCGCGAAGCGATTCGCACGGGCATCGGCATGGTGCATCAGCACTTCCAATTAATCCCAGTGATGAGCGTTGCCGAGAATGTGATTCTAGGCGAGGAAGAGACGGTTTCTGGCAGCGACGAGACAATACGCAAGCCACCCGAAGATACTGGAGTCGCTGGTGCAATCCGTGTGTTGTGGGGCATTTTGTGGCGGTTATTAATCCCGGTGGTCGCCATTGTCATCGGCTTGCTTGTAGCTCAGTTAGGGCTGCTGCTGGTCTTGACAGCTTCGACCTATCTGGCTCCTACCGATCCTTTCGCCTCAACCAGCGTCTATGACAGTGCAATTGTGGCACTGGCTGACGTTTATCTTGCACACACGACGATTGTAACAGTTCTGTTGTGGCTGCCTGCCGTACTAGGCGCGATTGTCGGCGCAGGGCTGATGGTGCTGGGCTTTCGCTACACCAAACGCACTTGGCGTGGAACCGCCCGCCGTGCAGCACACCCTTCACAGATTGACAACATCATCGATGGCGTGATTGATCTGTTTGCCACGACGACTTCTATACTGGATCGGAAGCGTGCCGATAAACGGGTGCGCGATCTGTCGCATCAATACGGCTTGGATGTTGAGCCTGATGCGATGGTCGAAAAATTGCCTGTCGGTACACAGCAGCGCGTCGAGATTGTCAAGGCATTGTATCGCCACGCCGACATCCTGATTCTGGACGAACCTACGGCGGTACTGACTCCTCAAGAAGTCAACGAGTTATTCAAAATCATGAGGGAACTCACTGCACAGGGAGTCTCGATTATCTTTATCACCCACAAGTTGAAGGAAGTTTTCGCAGTGGCGGATAGTATCGTAGTGATGCGTAACGGTAAACTCGCCGGAACCGCTTTGCCGCAAGAGGCTACCGAGTCGTCGCTAGCGGAGATGATGGTCGGGCGTGAGGTTATCCTGCGGATTGCTAAGACAACCGCCACACCCGGCGATATTGTGCTGGCAGTGCATGATATTCACGCTAAAGATGATCGAAATGCGATGGTCGTTGACGGTGTAAATCTTGAAGTGCGGGCGGGTGAAGTGCTTGGAGTGGCGGGCGTTCAGGGCAACGGTCAAACGGAACTGGTCGAAGTGCTCACTGGATTGCGCCGCCCGACTTCCGGCGATGTGAAGGTACTTGGTACGCATATCGGACACGCCGACCCACGCGAAATCACCTTGATTGGAACTGCCCATGTTCCAGAAGATCGTCAGCGGTATGGCATGGTCAATACGTTTACTGTTGCTGACAATTTGGTCCTTAACCGGTATTACGCGGCACCATTTTCGACCACGCCAACCCGGCGGGGCTTGCCAATCGCATTACTGGGGTATGCTGCGCTGTTCGGCGCAATCGCGCTGCTAGCGGCGCAAATTTGGGTATCGGTGTTGTGGCCTGCCCTTCAATCGGCGTTAGGGCTAGCCGAAGCCGATCCCACCAAGAACGATGGTCAGTTCATTATCGCGATGCTGCTTACGATTGCGGCGGTGGTTGTAGTCTCGGTGATCGACCACCTTGTGACGACATTCGTGTTGACCCGCCTCATCGCGCTTTCGACAAGCCGCAATAAGCCCCAAGGCGGCTTAACCATCGACGAAAGCGCCGTTGCTAGCAATGCTGAACAGCAGGTTCACGAGTACGATATTCGCACACCCTCGATCATGGTCAATGCGGGCAATCTTTCGGGCGGCAACCAGCAGAAAATGGTTGTGGCGCGTGAGTTCAGCCGTAAGCCGCGCCTGCTGATTGCTTCGCAACCGACACGCGGAATCGACGTAGGGTCGATTGAATTTATCCACCACCAGATTATCCAGCAGCGCGATGAAGGCGCGGCAGTACTGCTTGTTTCTGCTGAACTGGACGAGATTCTAGCGCTCTCAGATCGGATCGCCGTGATCTACAAAGGCCACATTATCGATACGGTGGACGCGAACACGGCGACTCGTGAACAACTTGGCTTGCTGATGGCGGGAGTCGCCCCGCAAGCCGCCGAAGGGGTCCCAGCATAGGTGATACTTTGAGAGCGTTTGGACAAATAAGGAACAGCGTCTTTCGTTCGATTTCTTAATTTCCAAACGTCCCTTTCACCTGATAGGCTCCGATATTGCAAGGAAAGGGAGTCGTTAGTTGATCGGCTTGCGGTGTTTTTAGCAGAGCCAACAAATTTTCAGAATCACACATTGTCCCATTAATGGCAGGACTTTCCGGCTCAAGGTTTATCTTTTCCGTGAAGCTACCGTCATCAAACAATGAGCCAAGTTTAGGGTCTTTTACAGGAATAGTTGCGCCACAGTCTTTAGTGGGGAATTGAAGATCCCCACCATTGTCTGTTACAGGCCCCTTACATAAATAACTTGTCTTAGTGTTTGCCACTATAACGCTATTTTTAATTGATACCGTATTTTTTGAATTTGCTAGACCGCCAAGATTCTCGATCACCTCCGCGTCTTTATTCTGAAACGTACTATTAACTATCTTTATAGTCCCAGCAGTGTTGGCTATTGATGAATCTCCGTTTTCATAAAAAGTTGAATTGATTATAGAAACCTCGCCACTGTTATTTACTATTACTGCACCATACGATGCATTATTGTGAATAAACGTACTATTTGCGATAATCACTTTACCAAAATTATTAGTTATAACCCCACCCACAGTGGCAGCATTGTTTCGAAATGTGCAGTCATTTAGAAACATTATGCCTTTTTCATTGATAATTGCTCCGCCAGAAATTGACGTACCATTAGCCAGTGTAATGTTAGTCAACGAAACGGATAACCCCGGAAGGTTGTCTCCTTCAATCCAAAACATTGATGTTTTATTTTTATTTTGCCCTTCAATCGTCAAATCTGTGGAATGCGTGCCATTCCCTACAATGGAGATACTCACTCGAATGTGTATTTCTTTATCTAAGGCGATGGTACCTTTCAGGGTTTCCGCGAATTTAATGGTGGTTCCCCAATCCGCTTGGGTGACAGCTTCGCGCAGAGAGCAATCTTGCGCATCACAACTGCCATCATTCGTATCAGTCAGCTTAGTTACGATCAGCGTTCTATTAGACGGTATAGGCGTAAAAAAAGCGGTTGACATGTTTTGGAGTTGGGATGGAACTATCGTATTGATACTTATCGGAGTAAGGGTAGGAAGTGCAGTAACAACAGATTGCTGCGAAAACAGCCCGATAATCAGGAGATTTATTAAAGTTGCGACCACCATAGTAGTTATTTTACTGGGGGAATGCAATGAATAGACTCCACCGATAATTTTCAGGTAAAAACGATCAGGCATCAGCAAATAATAGTATAACTTGAAAACTTTATCATCGCGGAATAGATGACATCAATTATTTATAACTATATATATTACATTTTGCGACTTTGAAATCGTCGAAGATTATTGAGCCGAACATTCATCGACAAACGTTTGCAGCGCCGCATAAGCCCGCACGATACGTTTTCCATCGCCACGAAAGTCTGGGGCGCTGCCATTGCGAGCGTTTGAGGCATTGGGGAGACGCTGCACGACACGCACCCACGCGCTCATCTCAATCTGTACGGCGGGGATGTGGTGCTGCCGCCATACATAGCGCGTAATGGTTGGTTGGCGGATGCCGCCCGTATAGCGCGGTGGATTCATTACGAGCCGATCCAGACTTGTTTCGGCATCTGGCGTGAAGCCCTGTCGCTCAAAGGCCAAGCGCAGTGCCAAATCGTAGACCGCAAACGACTCGTCGCGGATCGTGCCGAGCGCAATGGCAAAGTCACGATCTCCGCGTGCGCCGTGCAAATCCAACACCACACGGATCGGCGTGGTGGCAAATAGATCGTCCAGCGCACGCTTGTAGGAACCGCTGTCGTTGTCATCGTGCGGATCGGGGTTGAGCAGATAGCGCCCATAGATCAAGTGTGCGCCAGTCGTCTGGTGCAGCAGATAGCCCAACGCTGCTGTGTACTCTTCTTCTTGTTTCCAGTGACCCTCGCGCCAGTGTTGAGCGCTGTGCGGCGCAGAAATAAGGACTGGAGACGATCCGGCGAGTACGCACACAGGCGACTCGCCGTCCGGGGCAGGTTGGTTATAGGATACGATGTGTTGCTCGGCCTTGATCAGCGCAGCGAGTAGATCACCTTGATCATCCATGCCGCCATGCCATCATGCCACGTAAACGGTTACAGCGCTGCAATGGTCTTAACGACGCGCAGTTGCTTTGAAAAGTTTGGCAAAAACTCGACAAAGCTGGCATAGTGACCCGCTTTGTATTCCTCAAGGTAGCGTCGAAACACGCTGGCAACACTCGGTAGAATCGTCACGTTTTCGACCTTTTGCATATACTGCATGAAGCTCTTGGCTTCCAACGAACTCACCGAATCTTCGAGCAGCAGGTAGATTAGGGCGGCGGTGAATAGCCCAACAAACTGATCTTGCCAAGTGGGATGAGTCAGGCTGTATTTTTCGCTCACTTCAAGCGGTTTTTCCGCCAACGTATTGATAATCGCTGACTGCTGACGCATGAACGAACTGATCAAAATTGTGCCATATTCGGTAAGCGCAGCACGGTAGGCCAGCGCTTCGTCGTCCTTGTAGGGCCACGGCGGGCTGTCTCCCCACGCGATAGGCGGTGGCACAATCGCGATCAGTTCGCCGCCCAACCGTAAACCGATATTCTGGTCGGAGGGATAACCGATATTCGGCATAAATACGAATGACTCAGCGATATTGCCGACAAAAGGCTCCAAGGCAGCGTACAGATCAACCTTGTCGAAAACCTCAGTCAGATGACGGAGAGGCGTTTTCCAGTTTTCATCTTCAGTCGCCCACCACTTGGCAATATTGGTCACTTCGTAGAAATGCTTCAGATGTTCGTTCCAGCGCGGCGGAACCCAGCGCGGCATATCATCGGTGGTCAGTGCGGGCCAAGTCAATCGCATGACGTAGTTATACATTGAGTTCAGCGGTACATTCTGATCCAGCAGCACTTGCATAGCATGAACCGCTGGGTGGTGCGAGTAATCGGAAACAACCTTGCGCGTCCCACGTGCATGGGGGTGTGTCCCGTGCTTCTTGCGTTCCTGCGATTTATCGGGGTAATTAGTGGCAGCCAAGACTGCCGACATCAAACGGACACGATCATCAATCCGGACAATAACCTGTCGTTTTGTCATGGCTCGCACCTATACGAATAAAGTTCGATCAACATGTGATGATGGCTTGCGCTGTGATAGACCTTATAGACATGATAGACAGCGCATTTGCTATTGTACAAGGGTTAAGCGGATTCTAAAAGGATTGTGATGCACTCGGAATGGGGAAGCGATAGGGAAGGGATCTGATGCAGGCCAGAAAGAAGGGTTCATTCGGAGGAGGGGGCAGACATTAGGCAGCCCGCCAAAGCGGGTCAAAAGAGGCATTTAGGATAGCCGAACGAATGACAAGCATCCGCTGCACGCCTGAACGTGACCGGCGCATACTAGGGCCAGACAGCCGATATTTATACTATTTGACTCCGCTTTCAATAACGCCCGAACCAATGGGGTAGCCTTCAGCGTGAAAAGTTGCATATAACATACAGTAACGATGTTCTTCTAAATAAGCGGCGTGTAGGGCCACAATAATTCTCCAGACATCATCCTTAATCAGATAGGCTTTGAGTTGGTCGGTTCAGCGTTGTGCGGCTTGTGCGTCGGTGGGGTAGCGGGCTTGGGCAGCAGCGGCAAGGTGTTGGGTAGCGTGATACCAATCTATAATTTGAGTGCTACATGGAAATAAGTCAGCCGTCAGGTTCCAAATCTAGGGGCCACCATCGGCGGTGACCGCGACCTGCCCAGCATGGGGAACGTTTTGTTCGACGGCTAAAGCCCAGAGCGCAGGGGAAAATTGTTCGACAGTACCTAGTACGGCGGTGTACTGCATGTCCTGACACACGGCATCCGGTTGGGTTTCAGTCTGTTGGTCGGGCGGCAGCAAGCGACTCACGACGTCACCTTTCATTTCTTTCCAGCCTTCTCCCCAAATATTGACCATGCCACTCGACACTTACGCCTTTGCGCAACTGACCGTCATAGCGTTGGGTTTCCCAAGCCGTCCGTTCGATACTGACTTGGGTTTGCTGATAGGCTTGATACGCCACCAGTCGTTCCCCCTGCTGTTGAGTCTGGTCCCATAGCGTCGTGGGCGGTACGTTGTCCCGCCTATCTGCTCTAGCACTTGACTGACTTGTTCGTAGGAAACAGTCCACTCAGCCACACCAACCTCACACCCCAATATCGGACGCAAACTCCGCTGGTCTACTTCTAACTGTTCATCGAGAGGGAAAAAGACCGACTCGGCACACTGGACAGTAGTAATAGGGTCTTATGCTAGTTCGGGAAGGCTAAGGCCTTGATTTGCAAAAAGTC
>JBDTVG010000032.1:0-59793 GCA_040007395.1 Chloroflexota bacterium | reverse complement strand
CTCACTGTTGGCGCTGGCTTGTCTTAATCTTAACTAGCAATCAGGGTATCATATCAAATGATGAACTTACCTGCCTCATAACATAGTGTGCCATCGGCAAAAACTTGACCTTCGCGCAAGTCGCACACAATATCCCAGTGCAAACCAGATTCGTTGACACCGCCCGTTTCGGGGTAGGATTCACCCAACGCCATGTGCATTGTGCCGCCGATCTTTTCATCGAATAGGGCATTCTTCGAGAAGTTCTTCACGCCATAGTTAAGTCCAAAAGCGACTTCACCCAGACTGCGTGCGCCAGCATCCGAGTCAAGCATGGATATGAGAAACTCCAAACCACGTCGCGCTGTCGCGTCAACCACTCGTCCATGCTCGAAGGTTAGGGTTACATCCTCGACTTCGTTAGCATGGTACACCGCTGGATAGCTAAAGTGAACTGTGCCATTCACCGAATCTTCGATTGGTCCAGTAAAGACTTCGCCATCAGGCATGTTATAGTCGCCCGCCGCGTTAATCCATGTCCGCCCGCCGACTCGATAAGTCACATCCGTACCGGGCGCGACGATATGGATTTCGTCGTGCTGGTTGAGATAATCAACGATGTGCTGCTGTTCGGCCTGAACTTTGCGCCACTCGGCAACCGGATCGTCCGAGTCGAGCAGCATCGTCCCAAAAACGAAATCTTCATACTCATGCAGCGACATCCCGGCATCCTGAGCCAGCGCGTTAGTGGGGAACAAAGTAGCACACCACCGCAGTGTTTTTTCTGCCGAACGCTCCATGAAGCGCTTACTGATCACTGCATGGGCGGCTTGCGATTTAGCGAGCTTTTGTGGATCAACGTGACTCAACGATTTGGTATTGTACGACGCTTGAATACCGACCAATGCGTCGAAGTGTTCGATCTCAAGTTTATCCAGTTCTGAGACAAAGGTTAGCTGATCATCGTTGGCTTCGCTGTAGAAAATCTGCCCTAGCCCATCGATGCTGATTCGCGTTGCAGGGTGTCCACCCGCCCGCAGTATTTCACGATATAGCTCTCGGATGACGGGCGCGGCAAGTTCCGAGGCTTGAATAATCACTTTATCGCCCGGTTTGACTGCCAAAGAATAGCGCACCACGACTTGTGCAAACTTCTCGTGACGTGGATCAGGCATGACGACTCCTTACGTTTCTGAGGAAATTCTCCAACGATTATACTCACCGGAGCGCTCGAAAGTTCATTATACGTGATGGGGAATTCGCAACGGTCATTTTTTACGGGCTATACTTGCGCGGCGGATGAATCGCAATGAACCGCAATAAATAGACATGAACTGTACAAGGTGTACGCCTTATGACTGTGCCGACCTTAGATGATAATTTAGATCGTATTCCAGCGCGTGCTTTGCTGTGGCTGGCGTTAATCGTGCTGCTGGCAGCGCTGCTGCGTCTGCCCAATCTGCAAAGTGCGCCCGTGGGCGGGCATGGCGATGTCGCATGGGTGGGCCTCAATGCGCTGGACTGGGTAGATCGCGGCGTATGGCCTTTTTACATCCGAGAAATGTATTCGCCTGAGTTCCCGGTGGTGTATCTGAACGGACTGCTGCTGCCTTTTACTGGAATCTCGTATCTGTCGCCACGCCTGATCACGGCTTTTACCGGATTGCTATTTGTTGCGTTTTTGTTCCCGGCGACATGGTGGTTACTGGCTGGCAAATCGCGGGTCTTTCGCGAACGGGCGAGTTTGCTAGCGGCCTTAAGCGCGGCGGTAAGTCTGCACGCTATGTACTTGAGCCGTCTAGGGATGGAGTCGCCACCGTTTTTGGCAGCGCTGACTCTGTTGGTCTGGCTGACAGCGTGGGCATGGCAGCGCGGTGGTTGGTGGCGCTGGGCGCTAGCAGGCGCGGCGCTAGGCTTTGCACAGTACATCTATCTTCCGGCGCGGCTGCTGCCCTTGATGCTGTTCCTCTGGATAGTCTATACGTGGTGGGCAGATCGAGATCGGCTGCGAATGCGGTGGCGCGGTTGGTTAGTCATGGCGCTTGTGTCATTCGTGGTGACACTGCCTGCGCTTATCCTGTTTATCACCGTGCCGGGGTCATTTTCAGGTCGCGCCGATACTGGAACCGCGATCACGGGCGGCTGGGTGTGGGCCTACGATAGTTCGGCAGAGGGCGGTTTGCTAGTACTAATCGCCAAGAAAATCGCGCTCACCCTGTTAGCCTTCGGCGTGTATTGGAACGGCCCTTATACGATTATGGGTCAACCGATGCTAGGCCCGTTATTTTTCATCGGCTTCGTGATCGCCATCGGCGCACTAATCCGCAACCCGCGCCAGATCGCGTATGCGTGGCCTGCGCTGGCGATTCCCGTTATGCTGCTGACTGATCTCATCAGCGGGACAGTCGTCGAGATCCATGCCTTGCATCAGATGGGCGTGCTGCCCTTTGTGTTTATCCTGTCAGGCTGCGGCTTGGCAATCGCATGGCAGGCGCTCGAAACGCATATCCTATCTCGTGCGAATGTGCGTCGTCCGGCGCTGGCTGGATTGGTGCTGCTGGCTGTGGCACCGGGCATGATCGGCACCTACCGCTATCTGCGCGATGTGATCCCGGCGCAGTATGCCGACCCCGAAACGGGTTGGCGTACCGAACAGATCGATGTAGATATGAGCCGCCACATTATCGCTGCGCCGGATCGCGCCTACCTTGTGCCGTATGCAGAATACAGCCGATCCAATGTGGCATGGCTGCTCTCGGACGCTTTCCGCGAACGGCGCAGCGCGATCAACGCTGACGGCATATTACAACTGCCGCCCCTCCCCGATCAGATTACGCTGGTCAAGACCGATTTGCCGGAACGCCCGCGCCACGATGGTCGCCCCTCGAAAGATGATGCGCGGCTGTGGGTGTTGCTCTACAAAGGTCAGACGTGGTTCTTGCCGCCCTTGACCGCCGATCAGGATCGCGATTTGGCGGCAGAGGTCGCCACCCAATCCTACGAACCACTGCGAGATCGCAGCAATACCGAGATTGCGCAGTTTTACACGTTCGCCACGCCAACGGGTTTATTCGCGCCGCGCCCCGTGATCGATACGCCATTGGACGCAACCTTTAACGGTGAGATACAGCTTAAAGGCTACACGGTGCAGAATACGGATCTGACACCGGGCAGCGTACTTTTCGTAACGCTGTATTGGCAAGCGAAGGTCAGACCCAGCGAAGACTACAACCTTGTCGCACAGATCTGGAACGATGCCAAAGAGTCGCTGGCTAGCACGACTGATTTTCCGTTTGGTGGCGCGTATCGTACCCGCATCTGGCGACCTGATGAGATCGTCGCCACACAGCATTGGCTGCAACTGCCCGACAAACTCCCCGCTGCCCGCTATACGTTGGCAGTAACGATGACCCATTTGCTGGGCAGCAAGCGTTTACCCACCACTGGTGCGAATGCCGATCCCGCGTTGCAAATTGCGCTAGCCCCAGACTTGCGCGTGCCGATGGCCTCTGTCACCGAGTTGGGTACGCCACCGCCACAAGCGATCCAGTTTGGCGATGTATTCTCGGTAACGGGCATTGATGCAAAGCTGAACGATATGCCACAGCCAATTGCGAGCACATGGACTGCCACACCGGGGCAAACCCTCACTGTTAACATTGTGTGGTCGGCGCTCAAACGTCCGCCGAGCGATTACTCGGTCTTCTTACACTTGAGCGCTGCTGCCGATAGCCCGCCTCTTGCCCAAGCGGATCTGACGATGGGCGGCGCGTATCCAACGGGCGCATGGCGCACGGGCGACAAAATGCACGATCAGGTGACTTTGTCCCTACCTGCGACTTTGCCCGCTGGCGAGTACAAACTCTACATGGGAGTCTATTTCTGGCAGACGAACAAACGCCTGCCGCTGTTGATAAATGATGCTCCAATGGACGATGCACAATGGCAGATAGGTACACTCAAGCTGGGGCGGTAGATCACGATTTCTGGCAAAAGAACATGGCGGGAATATAGGTTCTCCCCACAAACTACACAGCAGGGGATGGCCTGTATGCCATTACGAATCTGGGCAATAGCCTGCAAACGTTCTTCAACGACAACCTCGATGCGACCGATTCGCGCACAACGGTGATTGTGTTGGGCGATGGGCGCAACAACTATAACGATCCGCGTCTGGATCTGGCCTACGACCTGCGCCGCCGTTCGCGCCGGATGTTGTGGTTCAATCCTGAATCAGAGATCGAGTGGGGAACGGGCGATAGCGATATGCACAACTACGCGCCGATCAGCAGTGGCGTGTATCAGGTACGCACGCTGGCACAATTAGTCGAAGCCATTGATCGCATCATGGCGGATGGCTAAACCTATCAAACGCACTCTATAAATTTTACGAAGCGCGATACTTATGTACCGCGCTTCTTCGTTGTATGTCCAACCTAAAGAACTTCAAAAAACTTAGAACTACACTTATGTCCAGCTTATCCATCAGCGGTAGCCAATAATCGAACACCGCAATATCATAGTTAGGGTAAAGCATTTACCGCCCATAAAAAGACAGTGATGGCACTTGACACTCTAACTGTTTTTGAGGGAGTCGATAGTTATCATGAGAAGCAATACTCAGGAACATCGAGATTTTGTACGATCCAAGTTTCCTGATGCCTTCGAACTATTCTATGCCATTTTTGAAGGCACAGTGGATGAGGTCCAGAATAGACTTGCTGCTGGAGACAATCCTAACGCAATTTCTATTCTCGGCACAACTCCCATTTTTTATGCCACCCAATTTTCTTCAAAGCTCGATAAAGCAGAGGTTCTCTTCTCCGCTGGTGCTGTCATTAATAGCTGGGATAACCAAGGCAGACATCCATTGCATCATAATAGTTTTTGTGAGCCTTGTAGTGCTTGGTTACTGAGTCACGGTGCCGATCCTAATGCAGCCGTTCTCCCAGCCAAAGAGAAACAGTTTGATCCTATTGGATGGACGGCACTTCATATGGCTGTTGCCCGCGGATTCTTGTCCACCACTGAATTGCTTCTAGCCTATCGAGCCGATCCAAATCGTCAGTCCCAAGACGGCTCAACCCCATTACATGTAGCTGTACGACAGCAAAAACTCTATAAGCGTCTTATTCGAACCTTAATTGATGCAGGCGCAGATGTAAATATTATAAACTCTGTAGGAGATACCCCTCTCCATGAAGTTCTTTCCCATTCAGGACAACATAGTCATGCTGTCATTCGGCTGCTATTGTTTAGGGGCGCACGAGTTGACATCCGCAATACTTCTGGTTTATTCCCCAGCGAAATGTTGCCTGACACGCCTTTTGGAAATACGCTGAAGCCTCTTTTCATCCGACACTTGCCTAAATCAGATTAGGAATAGTTAGAGACAACCTCAGTGAAATGCTTTTTTAATTTTGTGGTTTACCACTAGATCACGTTGATACACACAAAGATTGCCAGCCCATCGCGAATATCTTGACAAACGGTTTAACTCCGTTTACTATCGTTTATAGTTAAATCAAATAGCTACTAAAAACGCCGATCCGGGCGAGTACACATCCAGCGAAGTTTAGAGAGCCGCTACCTGCTGCAAAAGCGGTACTGGCGCAGATGTCGAATGGGCCGGGGAGTTGCGAGGGCAAACACCGTTATGGCAAATAATGGTCGGTAGCCCAAGTCGGAGTCGCCACCGTTATCATGGCTGAAGGTATAGCGTTTTTGTACCTGCGAATAAGTGAGGCTGCTGAATAAACTACGTTAAGTAGTTGCAGTGCCTAACTAGGGTGGCACCACGGGAATTACCCCTCTCGTCCCTTACAAGACGAGAGGGTTTTTATTTGCCCAGAGGAGCCTTGCCCATGACCGCCTCACCTGTTGCTTTTCGTACCGCGCCGCATAGCAAATATGCACCGTCGTTTGACGATGTTGCCCGACTCTTTGAGAAAGGCGATCTCGTCCCCGTCTATCGTACCCTCTCCGCTGATCTCGAAACGCCTGTCTCAGTCTACCTCAAGTTGGCTCAACCCAATGAAGCGTCGTTCCTGCTGGAAAGTGTCGAAGGCGGCGAACAGGTTGCTCGCTTCTCATTTTTGGGGGTCAACCCCGCCACCATCCTCACGGCACATGGCAGCGAAGTCCATGAACAGCGTGGCGCTGAGAAAACCGTCCAATCACTGCACACTGGCGAAGACGCGCTGCACGCCATCAAGGCCGCCCTCGGACGCTATAACCCAGTAGCGCTGCCCGACTTGCCGCGCTTTGTCGGCGGCGCTGTCGGCTTCCTGAGCTACGACATCGTGCGTTTCTTCGAGAATCTGCCCGCTACCGCTACCGATGATCTGCATTTGCCCGAAGCCGCTTTTATGTTGGTCGATACGCTGGTCATGTTTGATCACGTTAAGCACCAGTTGATCGTCCTCTCCCACGCGCACAATGAAGGCGATCCGCGTGCGGCGTATGATGCCGCCGTTGACCGCATCGAAGCGATTGTGGCGCGGCTGAGTAGCCCCCTGCCGCCGACCCCAGAACCCTCCGCGACTGTCGAGAACGTCATTCATTCAAACCAAACCCAAGCCGAGTACGAAGATCGCGTTCGGATGGCTAAAGAGTACATCGCGGCGGGCGATGCGTTCCAGATTGTGCTGTCGCAGCGCCTAACCCGTCAAACCAACGCTGATCCCTTCACAATTTATCGTTCGTTGCGAATGCTCAATCCATCGCCCTATATGTTTTTTCTGAACTTTCCGGCTGACGATCTGCATGTTATTGGCGCATCGCCCGAAATGATGGTGCGCTTCGATGCGGATACCCGTACTGCAATGGTTCGCCCGATTGCTGGCACTGCACCACGCGGCGCGACCCACGAAGAAGACACACACAACGCCGAAGAAATGTTGGCTGATCCCAAAGAACGCGCCGAACACGTTATGCTGGTCGATCTAGGGCGCAACGATCTAGGCCGTGTGTGCGACTATGGCACGGTGAAAGTTCCGCAGATGATGATAGTCGAGCGCTTCTCACATGTGATGCACATTGTCTCGCATGTCGAGGGACACTTGCGGCAGGGCATGGATGCCTACGATCTGATCCGGGCGACTTTTCCAGCGGGTACACTTTCCGGCGCACCGAAGATCCGAGCGATGGAGATTATCGAAGAACTGGAAGGGACACGGCGCGGCTTGTACGGCGGCGCAGTTGGCTACTTCAGTTACGGTGGCAGCATGGATACGTGCATCGCCATTCGCACCCTGCTGCTCAAAGGTCAGACAATCTACTTGCAGGCGGGCGCGGGTCTGGTCGCAGATAGCGATCCGGCGCGTGAATATCAGGAAACACTCAATAAGGCGCGGGCGTTGGCAGTTGCCATCGAAACCGCCGAAAACGGCGTGATCTAGAAACGGGCCGCGCAGGCGACGGCCCCTACAAAAGACCGTTTGGTGTAGGGGTCGGGCCGGCCCGACTCGCCGAATGAATAGAGACAATAACCCAAAATAGCCGCCAGAAAGGATACACTTGCCATGATCGTTCTGATCGATAACTACGATAGCTTTACCTATAATGTGGCGCAGGCCTTCGGCCTGCTTGGTGCAGATATTCAAGTGTTTCGTAACGATGCACTGACCGTACAGGAATTGGAAGCCATGCGCCCGACTCACATTATTATTTCACCCGGCCCCGGCACGCCTGACGATGGCGGGATCTCGCTAGATGTGATCCGCGAACTTGGGCCACATATCCCGATTTTGGGCATTTGCTTGGGAAACCAGTGCATCGGGCAAGCCTACGGCGGCGAGGTTGTCCGTGCGCCTCGCTTGATGCACGGCAAAACGTCAATGATCTATCACCAAGACTCGCCCTTGTTCGACAGCGTGCCGAACCCATTCGAGGCGACTCGCTACCACAGCCTGATCGTCGAGGAAAACGCACTGCCCGACTGTCTCAAGGTCACGGCGACCACTGATCAGGGTGAGATTATGGCGCTGCGCCATGTGGAATATCCCGTTGTGGGCGTGCAGTTCCACCCCGAAAGCATCCTGACGGCCTATGGGCCACGCTTACTCCAGAATTTTTTAGAGTGTCGTTTGTAACAGGAGATCAGTCGATGGCTATTCGCGATCAGGTCATGACAGTAGAGGCGTTCTGGGAGCAGTACGCCAACCAGCCTTTTGAGCTTATCGAAGGGGAGGTCAGTCCAGTGGCACCAACAGGCAATCTGCATGGGTTGGTAGGCAGCCGTGTCATCGCCCAATTGCGCTACTTCGTCGATGCACGGGATCTTGGCGAGGTGTACAGTTCGGAAACAGGCTTCTATTTGACCGAAACCACCATGCGGGCAGCGGATGCAGCTTTTGTTTGCGAACAAAAGCTATCCCTCATCACTGAGACGCAGAAGTTCGTGCCGTTCGCGCCCGATCTGGCAGTGGAGATCGTCTCACCGGGCGATAGTGCCAGCGAGATCCAAAAGAAAGTTGATCTGTATCTGGCGGCTGGGACATCAATCGTCTGGGTGATCTACCCTGACCTAAAAAAAGTAGTTGTGTATTCCGGCGATAAAGGCTATTCAGTCCCGTTCGATGGCACACTCGATGGCGGCGATCTACTGCCGGGGCTGAAGCTCCCAGTTTCAAAATTATTCCCACCTGAATTAGCGGCAGCGCCGCAAGAGGAAAGTTAACTTATGAGCATTCACGACGCACTCAGCAAAGTCTCGCGGCGGCAGGATCTGACAGAAGCCGAAGCCGAAGCCGCGATGGACGAAATCATGACCGGGGCGGCAACGCCTTCCCAGATCGGCGGCTACCTGATGGCCTTGCGCGTCAAGGGCGAAACCATTGACGAGATCACAGGCAGCGCTCGTTCGATGCGACGGGCTGCGAATCATCCGCCTGTCGCAGCAGATGGGCTGATCGACACCTGTGGGACGGGCGGCGATGGCACAGGGACGTTCAATATCTCAACGACAGTCGCCTTTGTGGTGGCGGGTGCTGGCGTGAATGTCGCCAAGCACGGCAACCGAAGCGCGTCCAGTAAATCGGGGTCGGCAGATGTTCTCGGCGCACTCGGCGTGAATTTGAACCTGACCCCTGAACAAGCCGGCGAATGTATTGATCAGGTCGGCATCGGCTTTCTGTTCGCCGTATCGTTCCACCCGGCGATGAAGTATGCCATTGGGACGCGCCGCGAACTAGGCGTGCGGACAATCTTCAATATCCTCGGCCCACTGACCAATCCTGCCGGGGCGCGTCGTCAGTTGATGGGCGTATTCGCACCGGAACTGACCGAAACGTTGGCGAATGTGCTGTATCAACTCGGTGGTGAAGCGGCTTTTGTCGTACACGGTCATGGCGGCTTGGACGAACTCACGACGACTGGGCCAAACCGCGTGAGCGAACTACGCGACGGGCAAGTCACCACCTATACGCTTGATCCGCAGTCGTTGGGCTTCAAACTCGCACAACTGGAAGATCTGTTGGGCGGTGAACCACAGCAGAACGCCGAAATTACGCGGAAAATCCTTGATGGCACAACCAGTGGCGCGAAGCGCGATGTCGTGATCCTCAATGCCGCCGCCGGATTAGTCGTGGGCGGCAAAGCTAAGGATCTCAAAGAGGGGATCGAGCTGGCGACCAACAGCATTGACAGCGGCGCAAGTCTCACTAAATTGGATGCCTTGATCGCCCTTTCGCAGAGCTATGCACAGGTGGCAGCGTCATGAAAGCCGCCGGAATTACCACCACAGGCACAATCCTTGACCGGATTGTTGCCCGCAAACTAGAGGAAGTCGCCGCGTTGCCGCCGCTGGCTAGCAATAGTGAAGTTGCGCCGCCGCGTGACTTTATGGCAGCGCTGCGCCGGGATACCGTTGCGCTCATTGCGGAGATTAAGCACGCTTCACCATCAAAAGGCGTGCTGATCGAACCCTTTGATCCTGTCGCACTCAGCACGATCTACGCGCAAAACGGAGCCGCCGCGATCTCGGTGCTGACGGATCGCGACTTCTTTCAGGGCAGTCTGGACGATCTGCGGGCTGTCCGCGCCAACGTCCCGATCCCGGTGCTGCGGAAAGATTTCACGATTGACGAACGCCAAATTGTCGAAGCGCGGGCGGCGGGTGCAGACGCGATTTTGCTGATTGTCGCCGTACTGGATGATGCGCTGCTGCGCGATCTATTCGAGATGGCGCGGCAGAATGGCGTAGCCGCGCTGATCGAAGTCCACACCGAAGCGGAGATGGAACGGGCGCTCAAGCTGAACCCGCCGCTGTTGGGCATCAATAATCGCGATCTGCACACGTTTAAGGTTGATCTGGAAGTCACGCAGCGGTTGGCGCGAATGGCTCCGCCCGACGCACTCCTCGTCGCGGAAAGCGGCATCTTCACGACGGATCACGTTGCCGCCGTCGCAGCGGCAGGTGCCAGCGCGATTCTGGTCGGTGAATCGATTGTCAAGTCGGACGACATCGGCGCACAAGTACGCTTACTCAGTGGAGTGCGCCGAGCATGACCTTCGTGAAGATCTGCGGCCTGACCAATTTTGCCGATGCACAGGTGGCTATCGAGGCGGGCGCGGATTATGTCGGCTTCATCTTCTACGAGAAAAGCCCACGTAAAGCCGATCCCGAAGTCGTGGCGCGGATCATGCAAGCCTTCGAGGGACAGGATCGCTATCGGATGTTGGTTGGCGTAGGCGTGTTCGTCAATCCCGCCGCCGATGAGGTGAAGCGTACCCTCGCGGAGTGCGGCTTGAAAGCGGCACAAGTTCACAAATCGAACCGTGACGATTTGCACACCCTGCGGCAGACCATCTATGGCCCCGCCTACGCCGCAATCCAGCCGCGCAGTCTTGATGAAGCGTTGGTTTCGCTGGAACTGGTGGACTCAACTCGCGGTGACGCAATGCACCGCCCGCCGAATTGGTGTCCGCAGTTGCTCATCGACGGTTATCACCCCGGTTTGCACGGCGGAACCGGGCAGCGTGCCGATCTGGAGATCGCCCGCGAGATGGCAGCACGAGTCCCCCGCTTAGTGCTGGCAGGTGGGCTAACTCCCGATAATGTAGCCGAGGCGATTCGTCTGGTGCGCCCTTGGGCAGTCGATGTTGCCAGCGGAGTCGAAGAGTCGCCGGGGAAGAAAGATCACGGCAAAGTTCGCGCCTTTATTCAGGCAGTACGAGAAGTTGAAAAGGTTTAATCAAATGACACAACAAGAACAGCAAACCCAAACGGCAGCCCAAACTGTCCCCAACGAACGGGGCTACTATGGCAAATTTGGTGGGCGCTTCGTCCCCGAAACATTGATTCCGGCGCTGGACGAACTGACGATTGCCTACACACAGATGCGCGACGATCCCGACTTTCAGGCGGAACTGGCAGGGCTACATCGCACCTACACCGGACGACCCACCCCGATCAGCTATGCCCGCCGCATGAGTGAACATCTAGGTGGCGCACAAATCTACCTCAAGCGCGAGGATCTAGCGCACACAGGCGCACACAAGATCAACAACGCACTCGGTCAAGCGCTCATGGCAAAGCGTATGGGCAAGAAGCGAGTCATCGCGGAGACGGGCGCGGGGCAGCATGGCGTAGCCTCGGCAACCGCCTCGGCGCTGCTTGGGCTAGACTGCCATGTTTATATGGGCAGTGTCGATATGGCGCGCCAGCAGCCGAACGTGTTTAGAATGCGGCTGCTAGGCGCGGAAGTCTGCCCAGTAGACAGCGGCAGCAAAACGCTCAAAGACGCGATCAACGAAGCATTGCGCGATTGGGTGACGAATGTGCGCGATACCTACTATCTACTTGGGTCGGCGCTTGGCCCACACCCCTACCCACTGATGGTGCGCGATTTTCAATCGGTGATCGGGCATGAAGCACGCCAACAGATTGTCGAGATGGCGGGTCGCTTGCCGGATGCGATTGTGGCTTGCGTGGGCGGCGGCAGTAACGCGATTGGCATGTTCCACGCCTTCCGCGATGATGCCGATGTCAAGTTGATCGGGGTTGAAGCGGGTGGACACGGCATTGAAAGTGGTCAGCACGCGGCGCGGTTTGCCGACCCGAAGTTGGGACGGTTGGGCGTGCTGCATGGCACACGTTCGTATGTCCTGCAAAACGAAGATGGACAGATTATGGAGACGCACAGCATCTCCGCCGGATTGGACTACGCTTCTGTCGGGCCAGAACACAGCTATCTACGTGAGATCGGGCGGGCTGAATACACCCTTGCTACCGACGATGAAGCGCTCGAAGGACTCCAGATGTTGAGCCATCTCGAAGGAATCATCCCGGCATTAGAGTCGGCTCATGCGGTTGCCGAAGCGATCCGGCGTGCGCCAACCATGCCCCGCGATTCGATCTTGTTGATCAACGTGTCCGGGCGCGGCGACAAAGACCTCGACACGGTAATCAAGGCACTAGGGAGCCACTAATCATGAATAAAACACAAACCGGACTTGAGGCGATCACGCAAACATTCGCCACCGCCCGCGCCGAAAATCGAGCGGCCTTTTTGCCTTTCTTCACCATTGGCTATCCCGATCTGCCTACTTCAATCGCCATCATCGAAGCATTGGTTGAAGCGGGCGCGGATGCAATTGAAGTCGGTGTGCCGTTCTCCGATCCCGTCGCGGAAGGCCCTACGATTCAGCGTTCGTCACAGGTATCCCTCGAAAATGGCACTCGCGTGATCGACTGCATTGAGGCAGTTCGCACCTTACGTGAACGTGGCGTAACCGTGCCGCTGATCCTGATGGGTTATATCAATCCGATGCTGGCCTATGGTCTGGAACGCTTTGTCCACGATGCCGCCGAAGTTGGAGCGAGTGGCTTTATCGTGCCAGACTTGCCACCCGAAGAAGCTGAGGAACTGGCAGGCTTAGCCGAACAAAACGGCCTTGCCCTCATCCCCTTGCTAGCGCCAACCAGCACACCGGATCGCATCCGGCAAGTGTTGACCGGGGCGCGGGGCTTTGTCTATCTGGTAGCTGTAACAGGGGTGACAGGCGCACGCACTGCCCTACCCACCGACCTGACCGATTATGTGCGGCGTGTTCGCAGCCTGACGACTTTGCCGCTGGCGGTGGGCTTCGGCATCAGCCAACCCGATCACGTCAGGATGGTCGCCGGAATTGCGGATGGGGTGCTGGTTGGCAGTGCGCTAGTTCGTTTGGGGGAGACGGGCGGCGTAGACGCTGTGCGCGATCTGGCGAGTCGGCTGCGGGCGGCGTGCGCGGAAAAGGGCAGCTAACCCGACTTATCAAGAATGTAGGGTTGGGCCTGCCTGACCCTACATCATGCGGTTTGGTGTAGGGACGAGGCCTGCCTCGTCCGCTAGCGGTTGTTTGGGTTGTCTGTGCAGTTGCACAAAAAACTGAAGAAACTGAAGGTTGACGTAACATGCTATTCCGTGCTACTCTTGCTGTAGATTTTATTATTGAGATCTACTATGCAATCGGTTCAGGCCAGTCAGTACAATACTCAAAAACAGCCAGCCAGCGTTGGCTATTTTGGTTACGTGTACTTCTACTTTAAGGGCGCAAGCACCTTATAGCGGACACTGCCTGATTAGCCGGAACTGAAACAAATTCAAAGGCACAGAGCAACCGCTCAGTGCCTTTTTTTTGCGCCAGTTCCGGGTTGCAGAAAAGGGTCGCTAGCAGGAGGGGCAGCAGGTGACGGAAATCGCAGAAAACGGTAATCGTTCGATCATGTGTCGCGGTGTGCGCGGCGCAACGACCATTTCGGAGAACACGGGAGTCGCCATCCTTGAGGCAACCCGCGAACTCCTAACCAAACTCAGTGAGGCCAACAACATCCAGCCAGAAGACCTTGCCAGCATCACCTTTACCACCACTACCGATGTCAACGCCGAGTATCCCGCGTTGGCGGCACGCCAGCTAGGTTGGCACGATATAGCGCTGTTGTGTGGTCACGAAATGGAAGTGCCGGGGGCGTTACCCATGTGTATTCGGATACTTATGCACTGGAATACCGCACTCCGCCAAACCGAGATCCAGCACATTTACCTGAACGAGGCCGTAAATCTACGCCCCGACAGGAACATTCAGTTTAAGACAACCAAACAAGCCGCTAATCAGTAAAACAGACAATAAGAGGTGAATTTACCATGATCGTCATTATGCAAGTTGGGGCTTCCGAAAAGCAGATTTCTGCTGTCGTAGCAAGGATAAAAGAAATGGGTTTGGACGCGCATCTCAGCGAAGGACAAGAGCGAACCGTGATTGGTGTAGTCGGTGATGACCGCCTCGCCGCAGACCGTGACTCCTTGAGCGTTATGGAAGGGGTCGAACGGACGATGCGCGTTTCTGCGCCCTATAAGCTCGCCAGCCGCGAATTCCACCCCGCCGATACGTTGGTCTCGCTGGGCGATATGAAGGTCGGCGCGAACAAACTGTTGCTCATTGCGGGGCCGTGTTCAGTGGAAAGCCGCGATCAAATTCTGGAAACGGCACACGCCGTCAAGGAAGCAGGCGCAACGGCACTACGCGGCGGCGCGTTCAAACCGCGTTCGTCACCATACTCCTTCCAAGGTATGGGCGAAGAAGGGCTTGAACTACTAGCCGAAGCTGGCGAAGTGACTGGGCTGCCTGTTGTGACCGAAGTGATGGAACCGGGCATGGTGTCGCTGGTTGCCAAATTCTCCGATGTGTTGCAGATCGGCGCACGTAACATGCAAAACTATGCGCTGTTGAATGCAGTCGGTGAATCGCAGCATACCGTACTGCTCAAGCGCGGACTCATGAGCACGATGGAAGAACTGCTCATGTCGGCAGAGTACATCCTCTCGCATGGCAATAACCGTGTTATGTTGTGCGAACGCGGTATCCGCACCTTCGAGACTTATACCCGCAATACCTTCGACATCAACGCGATCCCTGTGCTCAAGCAAAAAACCCATTTACCGATTATCGCTGATCCCAGCCATGCCACTGGACGTTGGGAATATGTCGGCGCAGCAGCGAAGGCAGCGGTTGCGGCTGGTGCAGACGGCTTGATCATGGAAGTGCATCCTTGCCCAGAAGAAGCCCTCTCGGACGGCGCACAATCGCTGCGACCTGAAAAGTTCGCCAAACTGGTGAAGGAATTACGCCGCATCGCTGAGGCCGTAGACCGCACCATTTAACACGATTTACTGAGATAACCAAAGGGATTTTGACCCGAATTATTTCCCCTCTCCACAACGGAGAGGGGCTAGGGTTGAGGTTCCTAAACGAGTCTGCTAGATCAGATTCTACGCTTGAGAAGCCAGTTCATCGGTATCGTCTGGCTCAACGTCTGATTCAACGGCTGGCTCAACGTCTGATTCAACGTCTGATTCAATATCTGGTTCGATGTCTGGTTCAATGTCGGTGATGTCATCTGGCTCTGGTTCGTCGATGGTATCGTCAGCCTCCTCCGTTGAGTTAATTTCCTCGGTAGGAGTCCTCGGTGTATCGCTCACACTGCTGCCGGAAAACCAAGAAGGTCTACGTACCGCTGGCTCTGGTTCGCTAGGTGTTGTATACACAGGAGCCGGAGGCGGGGGCAGTTCGACTGGCTCAACGGGCAAAGGTTCGATGTGTTGAACGGGTTGAATAGGGGCGGTCACCGTTGGGCGCACGATAGGCGGTTCCACGACGGCAACGGGCGGCACTTCTCGCGAGGGTGGCGGCTGAACTGGCTCCAATGGCCTGTTCGATGACGAAGCGTTCGAAGTAATCAGCGGGACGGGCGGCGCAACGGGCGCAAGGCTAAAGCTAATGGTCGGCGGCGCACTCAATTCCACCCCAAGCTGATCCTGAACCACTTTCCTGACCTCGCGACTGATCTCGCTTTTCTTCTTGGGGCCATTGATCGATATATCCGTGACAAGGTTAAGCTGGATGAGCGCCTTGCCCGTATCATTGACGATCTTCACATCGGCTTGCTTGACTTCCCGAATCTGTGAGATGGCGGCAAAAATCTGCTGGCGTACTGATTCGGTGTCGATATAAGCTTGGCCTTCGCCTTTGCGAATACGCAGACCCTGCCGATCCAGACTTGCCCGCAAGCGTTCGGTAGGCCACCAGATAAAGAAGTAGAACAAGATAATGTCGATGACCACCGCTATGGCGAGATGAACCGCGCCTATTATCGGATCGACATTGAGGAAATTATCCCCAACGCTCATACTCCCGAACAGATCGGCTAGCCGATTCACCACTCTGGGGAAAACCAGAAATAGCGTTACGGTGATGCCGATAAAAAGTGTTCCGATGATCCCCATTAAGGTTCTCAAGACTTTGAGCAAAGCCACAAGCGGACTCCTTCCAAAAGCGGCACGGCTACCGCATAAAACACACGCGTACTACGTAATCACAATAACCTGCCTCGCTAATCTTTTCTCCGGCGATTATAGCACACCGACGCTTGTGAACACATTTTGGTTCTCATGCAAGCAGGGAACTTTTCGCATTTGCCCTTCGTTTAATCTATGTGATACTTGATCTTCTATGCAAAGCGATAGAAACGAGGCAACCATGCGTAAGCGCACTATCTGGATCGTTGCTGCTGGCATCTTGTCGGTCAGTCTACTGTTATTGAGTATGGTTGCATGTACTTCAGCAAGCCCTCCGCCTGCTGGATATGCACCACCTGTGGTAGTAGTGGCAACAAATGCCAGCCTTGTAGATGCGGTTTCTGCCAAAAGCAATGCAAACAATTCCGATTTTTCTTCCTCAGGCGGATCGGCGGGTGAGCAAGCAACGCCGGGTGCGCCACAGCAAGTCGCTCAAAAGCGCATCGTTCTCAAGAATGCCACACTTGCAATTGTCGTGCAGGATACCGCCCAAACCCTGAATGCTATCGCGGATACTGCCGAGAAACTTGGCGGGTGGGTTGTCAATTCAACTACATCACAGCAGATCAGAAACAATAATGTCAAGCTCACCTATGGGACGATCACTATTCGTGTCCCGGCTGAGAAGCTAACCGATACACTGACCACGATCAGATCGGCGGCAGTATCGGTGCAGTCCGAAAATATTACGGGCGATGACGTTACGCAGAACTATACAGATCTGACTAGCCAGCTTACCAACCTTGAAGCCGCCGAAGCGCAGCTACGCAAGATCATGGAATCGACGGACAAAACCGTTGATGTGCTGGCGGTCTATCGCGAACTGATCACCGTGCGCGGACAGATCGAGAGAATCAAAGGGCAGTTGAAATATTACGATGAGGCTTCGGCTTATTCTTCGATCACCGTGACACTTTCGCCCGAAGATACGGCACAGCCACTCGTGATCGCAGGCTGGCATCCCGGCAGCACCGCCCGTACTGCCATTCAGACCTTGGTATCGCTCCTGCAAAATATCACCGACGCGGCGATCTGGCTGGCGATTGTCGTGCTGCCGTTCGCCGTGCTAGTGTTGATCATAGGGTTTCTATATCGGCGCTTTCGCCGTCGCTCGGTCAGTGTACCGCCGCCTGTCCAGCCTGCAAGCGAGTAATCGGCTTGGATGTGACAAATTTCAAGGCGCTTTCTGTTTGCAGAAAGCGCCTTGTCGTTCGAGATTAGAGTAGGGTACAGCAGTGATTAGGCTGACAGGATATGCGTTACGACGGTTGCGCCGCTGCCGCCAATATTCTGAGCCATACCAATCTTCGCGTCGTGAACTTGCGTTTTACCTGCTTCACCGCGCAACTGGGTAACGACCTCGACCACCTGATAGACCCCCGTTGCGCCGACGGGATGACCGCGTGCCTTTAACCCGCCCCGCGTCGAAATTGGCACGCGGCGATCCGGTGCAATTTCGGCTTCGAGCGCCAAGCGTGTCCCCTGACCACGTTCGGCGAAGCCGCTGGCTTCCAGACTGAGCGCCGCCATGATCGAAAAAGCGTCATGCAGTTCAAACACGTCAATATCTTCGGGGCCAACGCTAGCTTGTGTATAGGCGCGTTTCGCAGATTGCTCAACCGCGTGCAAGCGCAGCATATCAAAGCGTTCGTGCAGTGCTAAGCTATCGGTGGCAGAGGCACTCGCTAACACCCGGATCGGCTTGGTCGGATAGTTGCCGACTAACTCGCTGGCACATAGCACGACTGCCGCCGACCCATCGCAGATGGGCGAACTGTCCATGATATTGATCGGCGGCGCAATGATCGGTGATTGCAGGTAGCGATCTAGCGAAATCGGCATGTGGAACATGGCGTGCGGATTATGCAGCGCGTTTTGATGGGCGTTGATACTGAACTGGGCAAACGCATCGTGCGACACTTTGTACTCGTACAAGTAACGCTGCATGAGCAACGCATTGATCGCTACAAACGTCGCGCCCTGATCGACCTCATATTCAGCATCGGCAGCCGTGACCAATGCGCCCGTCACCTGATCGCCCACTGAGTCGGTCATCTTCTCGACACCGCAGACGACGACCACATCATGTGCGCCGCTAGCAATCGCCGCGATGCCCGCCCGCAAGGCTGCCCCGCCAGAAGCGCAGGCTGCCTCGACGGTGTAGGCTTCAATTCCCCGATACCCGGCAAAATCAGCGATCAATGCGCCAAGATGCAACTGCTTGCTGATCTGTCCTGCGATCATATTGCTGATATACAGCGCGTCGATCTGCGCTGCGTGTGCGTCGGCAACTGCCGCAGCGATGGCCTCGTAAGCTAGTTCCTTGACGGACTTATCCCATTGTTCGGCGACATCGGTTTGCCCAATGCCGATAATGCTTACTTCGCGCATTCTCTCTATCCCTCACTCATCGTCAAACCATCACCTGTTTACAGTCTATCAGTAGACGCGCCAAAGTCCCAACAGCCTGACAGCTTTTGACAGTTTTTTCTCGCAAGCGAACTCTCACAAATGTGCTGGTGTGCTTTTTAGGTAGGGGTCGCAGTAATCGTATTGGACGGTGTGGGACTCGGTCCATCGGTTGGAGTCAAGGTGATGGACGGTGTTAATGTCATAGACGGCACTAACGTCATGCTTGGCGTAAAGGTCGGTGTGCAGTGGGGAACGGCGGTGTAGGACAGCACAAGCTGCTTCCACGTTACCATCAGCATATTATTATCTTTGCTGCTTTCCTGCCCCGCATAGTCAATGTCGAGTTCGAGGCCATCTTTGCCGATAACGGTAATCGGAAGACGCAGCGAGATCGCGTCTCCCACTGATAGACCTGTAATTGTGACAATCGTGATGAGGCGCATATCGGCTTCCCGCACCTTTAGTGATACGGCACTCGCCTCACTCGCCCCATAGTTTGCGACGACCACGAGCAAGACTGTCTCATCAGAAAGATCGCAGTTTAAGCTACTGCTAAAATTGGGGAGCAAGCGCACATCGGAGATGATCAGATCGGGTAGTCCCGTTTGTGCGACAGGCTGACCACTTTGTAAATGCTCTGCTGAACTCGTAGAAGTTGGTGTCGGGGTTTGACTCACCGTTACCGTTTGCGTTACTGTTTGCGTTGGCGTTTCAGTCGGTGCTGTACTCGCTGTGATTACCGACGGAGCCAGCAGCAAAATCCCCAGCAAAATGACAACGCTGGCTGTTATTCCAAAATAGAAGACTTGGGGTTTCGCAGCGTGATACACGGCAACCCTCCGTTACTGCTTAGGTTCAGCTTTGAACGCTTACCATTTTACCCCACCCATTAAGCCAAAGTCAGCAATGTTGCCGCAGAAATTTAGCTATTTTTTATCAACCATTCCGTATAATGGTTTTGCACAGCGTTCTATTTACGGTATGTACACAAGGAGAAGCGTTCAGTGATTCAAATTTCAGAGCTTATTACGTGGCTTGTGATCGGTGCCATCGCCGGAGCAATGGCAAATGTTTTGCTGCGCGGGCGGCATATGGGGCTGTTGGCGCATATCTTGCTCGGCTTGGTCGGCGCGTTTATTGGCGGGTTGATCTTCTCAGCGTTGCATATCTCGCTTCCCGCATGGACAAATGCCAAGATTGAACTCCAGTTGGCCGACATCATCATTGCGTTCATCGGTGCAGTAGTTGTACTGGCAATCGCTTTGCTGGTTTACCGCCGTCGCGTATAAGCACACGGATACAAAACAAAAAAGGCGCTCCGTTACGGAGCGCCTTTTTTATCTGATTGTTGAACTTAGCAGTTGCTAAATTTACTAGGCTGTCCGACGTACTGTGCGGATGAGCGCCAACAAAATCACTGCGCCGATAAAGGCTGTCAGGATGCTGCCGATGTTCAAGCCAGTTACACCAGCATTGACACCGGGGAGCAGGTTCAGGACGAACCCGCCGATAAAGGCTCCGACAATACCAACGATGATGTCAGTGACGACACCCATCGGGCTTTTCATGACAACACTTGCCAACCAGCCAGCGATTGCCCCCAACACGATCCATACCAGAATATTGGTGAGATCCATTTCTAACGCTCCTTTGAGACGAAAACTGAAGTACCATAAGCTCACTTGATTAAAGATAGCACCCTTGTTGTAAAAAAATCCCAAAAATATTGAGCAATTGTCAAACCAGTTTTTTCTGACAGATTGCTACCATGCTCCGCAGCTACTCTACGACCTTCACTTATTAGAGAGGTACCAAGCGATGCCCCAATTGACCACAACCTTAGCACATAATAGAGATAGCTCCTTTACTCTGACAGGATGCTTGAAATGGTTTGTAGGTCTACTAGCGCTTTTGCTGGGATTGTATTTGGCTTATGCAGTGCTGCTTTGGGTTCAGTTTTCAAGCAACCACGCGAAATGGCTCAACAGTAACGTGGCAAGCTATACAGTGATGGTAAAGTACGGTAGTTCTAATGCAGGTAACTATGCCGATGGCTCTGAAGTGGTTCGAAATGGACAGGTTATCCAAGGCCATTATGAATTCGACAAGCCAATCATTGACTGGGCTTTTGAACATGCTCAAACATGTATTTCTGAATGGCTTGTCTGTATGCTTTTTAGGTGGTCATTCCAGTTTGATCCTATCTATGGATACCCCACCCATATTGAATATCATGACTATGATTGGCTTTACACTATTGATGTCAGCGGTTTTACCAAAACAGTACCATAAATCACTTATATACTACGAGTTTGTGAACACATTTTGGTACAGCATGGGCGGGGAATCAAAGCAAGGCGATCAAAATTAGCTCTTGCCAAACCCTATAAGCTGTATTATACTTTTTACCAATATTGCGGGCGTGGTTCAGTGGTAGAACGTCTCCTTGCCAAGGAGAAGGTCACGGGTTCGAACCCCGTCGCCCGCTCAAACAAAAGCTCCTCTGATTGTAACGGTCAGGGGAGCTTTTCTTTTGCCATCAATTTCTCTACAGTACGTTCTGTGTTTTGGTCGATTAAGCCGACATTTTAGCCTGTGTATTAGGCGATACCGTCAACCAACTAAGCGCAACGCCCATCAGTCGATCATCAGGAATCACGGTTGGTGGATGCTCAAATTTTTCGGTGCGGATCACGCTAAAGGCAATGCGCACAAATGGATTTTCATTCTCCAAAAGTTGTTGAGGGATAACCCCTTCAAAAACCTTACTGCCATTGGTCGCTATGTCAACGACCTGACAGACGATCACATGGTCGTTAATGGTCAGTTGCAAACTATCGACGATTGGCTGAGATACGCCGCCCACGACCTGAAAACGAATGATCAAATCTTGATCCCTATCCAGCGGTACATCAATGGTTGAAATACAGCCGGGGCCACTCCACCGATAGGAGCCAATATCCAGATGGCTATGGCACTGATACCAACCTGTACTCATCATGGCTTGGTCGAAGCTAATGTTGACATCATGAATTGGTTGGTGTGCCTCGGCAAAGCGGCTTTGATAGTGCTTCTGAAGCAGTTCAACCAGTGTGTCGCGGGGGAGATCGTCGGGATTTAGCGCCGTGTGGGCAGCCGTTCCGTAACGCTCGATAAGCGCATGGTACATCTGCGTAAGGCGCGTATCAAAGACTTGCTCGGCTAGCGCGTAAGTCTCGATGTCTTGGGCATTGATGTCCTGAACATGCTGAATAACCTCTGGGGTAAATTGAGAAGACGGTACGCGCCGTGTCCCAATATTCAATGGAGTGTAATCTAAGATGAGAGGCCAGCCGAAGGTATAGGTCAATAAGAACAACGACTCTTGAAAGCGCTCGGTGAGACCGACGAATTCAAAATCGTTCAGGCGCGTTTTCACGACACCCATATCGACCGGATCAACATTCCGAAATTCAGCCTTATACAGATCCAGCCAATCGTCACCGGGGCTATAGTCAAAAGGTCGAGCGATCATCCGTGATTGAAGATTATGCGAACGCCATTTTAGCACCAGATCAGAGTTGAGAAACTCATCAGGGGTCAGCGTCTCAAACTGTTCATATTCGTCCAGTTCGTCGGGATCGAGAATGCCGCCAGACAGACGATGTTGTTGAAGGCTGTCTCGCATAAAGGAAAATTCAGAAATAAAACGCGCTACTGGTTTCCGCAGCATCGTAAGCCCTATCGGCTTTTCGCCAAGCCATTGTTGTATGGCATTGTAGTAAAAATGTCCTCGGAAATAGCGGTAGTCTTTGGGTGAGAACTCAGCCAGCCTATTTAGTTCATATATCCGCAGCAGGGGAAGAGTTTCACCGTGGCTAAAATAATTGCTCAAAATGGTGGCAAGCGTTGTCCCTGCCGACTTTGGAATGTGCAAGAAAAAAACTTTATCGTCAGGCGATAATGGATGTTCCAGTGGAGAATGTAGCATAATTGACCTTTAGACCTTTATCCTTGAGTCGACTTTGTAGCAAGTGTGCATGGCACGTATTACTGCCGCCAATGCCGCCACCATCGACCTTATCCTTTTGATAATGGGTCTCAAGTTTATAGCGGATTATGATTAGTTGGTTATCTTTACTTCTTCGCCGTAAAGCCCCGGCATTTATGCCTAGGGATATAAGGCGCTACTGCTTGTTTTGTTGTGTTTTTTGGGTAGAATCAAAGGGTTGGTCGCGAAACTGGGTTTCCCACCAACGCTCCAACCGGATAGGGGTCAGAGCATGGACAGTCATTCTACCGAAATCCGCAAGACCTACAAATATCGGCTGTACCGCTGCGAAAAGAAAGATCGCAAGCTACGGCACAAGATCTTTGTCACGTCAACCATCTGGAACCACTTCATCGCTCTGCAACGCCGCTACTATCGCCTGTCTACCCACGTCTTGAGGTTGCGACGAACCACTTGCTTTGCCCTGTGGCAAGGACTGCATTCGCAGGCCTGCCAAGACGTATGTCGTCGCGTGGATGATGCCTATCAACGCTTCTTTACCAAACTGGCGAAGGGTCGTCCGAAGTTCAGGAAAGCCAAAAAGTATCGTTCGTTCACTTTTCCGCAGTCGGGCTACAAGGTGGACGGTCATACCGTCACGATAGATGGCACCAAATACAAATTTGTTAAGCATCGGGCGATGGGTGGGACGATTAAAACCCTCACCGTCAAGCGGGATGCAGTGGGCAAGCTGTGGCTGGTGTTCAGTGTCCTTGAGAAAATCAACCTCCCCGAAGCTAGCACGCGTCAAAGCGGCGGCTTCGATTTTGGGCTGAAAGATTTTCTGGTAGACAACGAAGCTAAGCGCTACGAAAGTCCGCAGTTCTACAGCAGGGGCTTCGCAAAACGTGACACTTGAGCAAGGCGCTTGTCGCGTAAGGTGGAAGGCTCGAACGGCTACCAGCAAGCTCGTCGTGTCTTCGCGAAGCATCAGGCGACCATTGCCAATCGGCGGCATCCCCTCACCCTGCGCGATAGAACTTTGACGTGTGAGTGCGGCCTGACCATTGGTCGCGATCACCACGCGGCGATCAATATCAAAAGCATCGGGTCATCGATGGGCTACCAGAGCGGGCATAAGCCGAAGGTTCGCCTTCGCTCCCGTGTTGACGGTACACGCCCCGTCCTTTAGGGTTGGGCAGTATGTTTACAAAGCGGTAACACATCGTTGGTATCGCGATAATGAATGCCGCTTATTGTGGATTACATCGTCTTTGTATCAATTTTCACCAGCGGAGTGTCGTCATGAAAATCGTGCGGATCGGTCTTTTACTCGTGGTTTTGGGAATGTTTGTTAGCGGTGTTTCGGCGGCACAGGCCGCCCCATCTAGCCTCACAGTGGTGGTCACTCAGGCACAGGTCAACGCCGCCCTAAGTACAGTGAGTACCACGACGAAAGGTATTGCGAACGCCAGTGTGGTGATTCAACCGACGGGTGTTGTCCTGACTGCCTCGGTCACTGTACCGGGCAAAACGCCTGTCGTAACCGTTTCGGTCTGGACGTTTGCTGTCACTTCGAGCGGCGTGACGACAACCCTAAAAAGTGTGACGGTTAACGGTAAGCCAGCCACACAGGATACGATTAATAAGCTGAACTCGTATGCCGCCACACTACGCAGCGCCTTTATCAAGGCGGCGCAGACCGCAGGCAAAACACCGCCCACCTATAAGATCACCAACATTGTGCTTGAACCGGGTTATGCTCTGGTGACGCTAACCACCCGCTAAGCCGATCAGATTAGCGCTTAACCCGTTTTAACTAACTCACCTGACACGCGACTTGTTTTACGCTAGATTGCCCTCACCCCCAACCCCTCTCCCGCAGGGCGAGGGGAGAAAAAGCCAGTGGCTTGAAGTCCCTCTCTACGCAGTGGAGAGGGATTTAGAGTGAGGATGCGTAAGGTGAGTTAACTAATCACGAGCTGCGCGTCACAGATTGACCATGTGACTGTTGCGACTTTCTGGATGAAGACTCTATCGTGCGAAATAGCGAGGATCGTACCGGGAAACTCGCACAAGGCACGCTCGAACTGCTCGACGCTTTCTAAATCCAAATGGTTAGTCGGTTCGTCCAAGAGCAGCACATTGGCTTTAGCGCTGATGAGTTTGGCGATCTGCAACTTTCGCCGCTGGCCTACACTCAGACTGCCGATTTTCTGGAAAACCTGAGCTTCTGAAAACAAGCCGTATTTGTGCAAATTAGCGCGATGTTCGTCTTCTGTGCCAATCAAGTCATAGCTGTATTCTTCAAGGACGGTTCGGTTAGGGTCAAGTGATTCTTGCTCCTGATCCAGATAGCCGATTTTGGCTCCCGTCGCGACTCGGATCTCGCCTGTATCAGGCGTTTCCAACCCCAACATGAGCTTGACCAACGTCGTTTTGCCGATGCCGTTCATGCCTTGCAGCACAACATGATCGCCGCTGTTGACCGTCGTCGTCACCCCACTGAATAGTTGCCGATCCCCATAGGCTTTAGCAACATCGATCAGCCGGATAACCTCACGGCTGATGAACGCTTCCGGCGCAAAGTCAGGATGGATCTGCCAGCGGCTAGTTGGCCTTACCAGTGGATCGGCGGTGATTTCTTCGAGGCGGCGTTTGGCATTAGCAATCTCGCGGCTCTTAGTCTTTTCCATACGTCCGCCGAAAAAATCGTAGGCCATTTTGTCGTTATCCGTCGGCGGTCTGCCATTGCTACTGGCAAACGACTTGGCCTTGATTAACCGTTGCAGCCGCTTGATCTCCTCTTGCTGCGCTTCGTAGGCTTCCATCTGCTTGCCGCGCTGCCGTTCGCGTTCTGCCAGATAGAAATCATAGTTACCATGATAGGCGGTCAATTTATGTGTCACTGGCGAAAGCTCAACGATCTGGTTCACGACTTTATTGAGAAAGTGCCGATCATGTGAGATCAGCAGCATTGCGCCCTGATACGTCAGCAAATAGGCTTCCAGCCAATCTACCGCGACGTAATCAAGATGGTTGGTCGGTTCGTCAAGGATCAACAGATCGGGAGCGCTGAGGAGTAGACTCGCCAGCATCACGCGAGTTTTCTCACCGCCGCTTAATGTCTGAAGGGTTCGCTCCCGATCTACATGATCAAGATCGAGTCCGGCGAAGACTTCATCGACTCGATGGTCGCTATCATAGCCGCCGCGCCGTGCGAATTCTTCCTGCAAATCGCCATACTTTTCCAGCAGCATTGTAAGTGCTTCGGGCGCAAGGTTAGGCTGACTCATGGCTTCTTCCAAAGTGGCTAACATTGTGCGAATCTGGTCTAGCTGTCCCATCGATCTATCCAGAAACGCTTGAACCGTCATGTCGTCCTCGATTGCGGCTTCCTGCGGCAGATAGCCAATTTCGAGTCGGTCAGGGAGACGCTTACGGCCTGCATCAGGGTCTAGCAAGCCCATCAGAATTTTGGCAATCGTCGTTTTTCCGGTGCCGTTTTCCCCGACCAACCCGATCCGATCCGGGCGATTAATCGATAAGGAAATCTGATCAAGGATCAGTTTAGCGCCGAAATACTTGGTAATCTGGATCATTTCCAGTACTTGTTCATTCATAGTATCTATCCGTCCTCTAGCTGTTGCGATTGGAGAATCGGAGAATTTGGAGAATCAAAAACGCCGCCGGAAAACTCCATGCGGCGCACGCTTATCACAGCTATTCGTAGACTCAGGAACTATGCGTGATCAGGCCACCTCAGGGAGTCCGGTAAGGACTATCCATTGATAACCATTGCACGCATTGGAAACCCTTCTACCGAGTGGACGGAAACCGCAGAGTCGTACCGAGGTATTTCTCTTTGGTGTCGATATTGTAATAGGTTTGAGGACGGCGAGTCAAGCCGCAAAATCGGATCTAGGCATTTGGATCTAGGCATAGCGCCATCTAGGGCATCGATACAGTAGTGAGCACGTTTTGTAGATTAGCCATCGGATGATAGCTGCGAATGTGCTATAATCCGTGCGAATTGCAATAGTGAAAGCGTCTATATTCAGGTTGAAGTCGCAACGGGATTGCCGCATATTCGTATAAGTAACAAGGTTGGCTCCAGCCTGTAAACGGTGAAAGTTGGTGTAAAAAGTAAATATGGTATTCCGAAATCTCCTGAAAAAAGTGGTTGGCGATCCAAATGAGCGCGACGTGCGCCGCCATCGCGAAACGGTAGACGAGATCAATGAACTCGAACCGCAGATCAAGAAGCTGACCAATGAGGAACTCCGCGCCAAAACCGACGAATTCAAAAAGCGGTTAGCTTCCGAAGAAGAAGAACTCGAGGATCTGCTGCCCGAAGCCTACGCAGTTGTGCGCGAAGCGGCGGTACGCACGCTTAGGATGCGCCACTTCGACGAACAGTTGATCGGTGGTGTTGTGCTGCATCAGGGCAAGATCGCTGAAATGAAGACGGGCGAAGGTAAAACGCTGGTAGCGACTCTGCCGCTGTATCTGAATGCGCTGGAAGGCAAAGGCGCACATCTGGTTACACCCAACGATTACCTGAGTAAAGTCGGCTTGCAGACGATGGGGCCAGTCTACTACCTGCTAGGACTATCCGCCGCAGTTATTCAGAATGCCGCTGTTGATCCATCGCGAGGGTCATTCCTATTCGATCCGACTTTCAGCAGCGACGATGAGCGTTATGAAGGGCTGCGGCCTATTAGCCGTCGCGAAGCGTACTATGCCGATATTACCTATGGAACCAACAACGAATTCGGCTTCGACTATCTGCGCGACAATATGGTGCGCGAAGTTGAAGAAATGGTTCAGCATGAACATAACTTCGCCATTGTAGACGAAGTAGACAACATCCTGATCGACGAAGCCCGCACGCCATTGATCATCTCTGGCACAGCGGAAAAGCCGAGCGATTATTACAGCCTGTTTGCTCGGATGGTTCGCAACCTGAAGCCAAGCAGCGAAGACAGCGTTGAAGACAAAGAGCGCGAACCAGACGGCGATTATGTCGAAGACCTGAAAACCAAAGGCGTTTACCTGACCGACGAAGGGGTCGAAAAGCTGGAGCGCGGTCTGCGTACTGCGGGTCTGCTCCCCGGCGAAAGCCTGTACAGCCCCGAAAACTCCGAGATGATCCCCTATATCGACAATAGTTTGCGGGCCATGGTCGTCTACGAACGCGACAAAGACTACATGGTCGAAAAAGGCCAGATCATTATCGTTGATGAGTTCACGGGTCGCCCGATGTATGGTCGGCGTTTCTCGGAAGGTCTGCATCAGGCGATTGAAGCCAAAGAAGGCGTAACCATCCAGCGTGAAAACCTGACGCTGGCAACCATCACCTTCCAAAACTACTTCCGTATGTACTCCAAATTGGCGGGTATGACAGGTACGGCGATGACTGAGGCTGACGAATTCGAGCAAATTTATAAGCTCGATGTCACCGCGATCCCGACGCACCTGCCCACGATTCGCGACGACTACGAAGATCTGGTTTATATGAACCAGACTGCCAAATGGAACGCGGTGGTCAAGGAGATCAAAGAGCGCAGCGAAGCAGGCCAGCCGATCTTGGTCGGTACCGTTGCCATCGAAACCAGTGAACGCCTGAGCAAGATGCTGGAAAAGGTCAAAGTACCGCATAAGGTGTTGAACGCCAAGCAGCACGAACGCGAAGCGATCATCATTGCACAGGCTGGACGACCCAGCTCAGTCACTATCGCGACGAACATGGCAGGTCGTGGTGTTGACATTCTGCTAGGCGGTAACGCCGAAGGGCTAGCTCGCGAAATGCTACGTGGCAAGGGCATCGAAGTTACCGATGCAACCCCTGAGCAATGGCAAGCGGCACTCGAAGAAGCCAAAGCCGAAGTAGCGCGAGATCGCGACACTGTCATTAAAGCAGGCGGCTTGCATGTCGTCGGTACGGAACGGCACGAGGCCCGGCGCATCGATAACCAGTTGCGTGGGCGTTCGGGTCGGCAGGGCGATCCCGGTTCATCGCGCTTTTTCCTCTCGCTTGAAGATGACCTGATGCGACGCTTCGGCGGCGACAACGTTAAGAATCTGATGAAGCGTTTGAACATGCCCGAAGAGGAACCTATCGAACACGGGCTGATCAGCAAGTCGATTCAGCAGGCGCAGGTTCGCGTGGAAGGCTACAACTTCGACATCCGCAAAAAGGTGCTCGAATACGACGATGTGGTCAACAAGCAGCGCGAAGTGATCTACCGCCAGCGTAAGCAAGCCCTGCACGATGATAATTTGCATGAGCAGATCGAGCGCATGGCCTCTGAGGAGATCCATGAACTCATTGAGCAGTATTTGCCGACTGACCGCGAGGAATGGGAAACCGAAGAACTCTATCGGGCTGCCCTCGCCTTGTATCCGGTTCCCGACCATATCTCGCCCGAAAACTGGGATAACGTAACCCCAGACGATATTGAACTGGTGCTAACCAAAGGTGCCATCGAAGTCTACGACAACATCGAAGACAAGATTACCCCCGAAGTCATGCGTATCGCTGAACGCCAGATCACGCTGCGGGCAGTTGACCAGTTCTGGGTGCGTCATCTGACTGACCTCGACATTTTGCGCGAAGGCATCGGTCTGGTTGCCATTGGGCAGCGCGACCCGTTGGTTGAGTACAAGCGTGAGGCGTTTGCCATGTGGGAAGAACTGCAAGCCCAGATCCAGCACCAGATCGTGCAGTGGATTTTTCGCGTCGAACTGGCACAACAGCAACCACAGCGCGTCGCTCCTATGAACTACCAGAATGTCAAGCAGGGACTAGGTGGTGTAGGCGCAAACGCCATCATGAACAATCCAGCCGTTGGCAATGGTCGCCCGCAGCCAGTTCGTGATACTGTGGCGGAGCCGATCCGCGCCGATGTCTGGGATCGTACTGGACGTAACGATCCATGCCCGTGTGGTAGTGGCAAGAAGTACAAGAACTGCCATTACAAGCAGCGTACTGGCACTACTGCCGGGGTTAGCGCCGCGCCTGTAAGTCAGGAAGCAAACACCAAAGTGAGTAACGGCAACGGTAGAGATCGTCGCAAATAGCGAAAAAATGTAAGCTGTCGTACTATTAGAAGTGGCGTGTAGAGCCTGATCTTTAAGATCATTCAACACGCCACTCGATATTTCATTTGAAAGCGCAAAGGTTTTGTTAATGAGTAATGATGACCTAGCTACTAGGCTGATGGATGACATTGATCCAGATTTGCTGGAGTTCATTCGGACAAAGGTCAACTCGTTTATCAAATGGGATCTGGTACGCTTCTTCAACGAAAATCCCCATACGACTGACACCGCTGAAAATATTGCCCGGTATACCGGGCGCGATGTTCGCACGGTTGAGCCGGAACTGGATCAACTCGTGCAAGACGGGCTTGTCGACATGACTCCCCTCAATGAAATGACGGTCTATACCTTCGGTACGGATACTGCGAAACGCCACATGATTGATGTGTTTCTGGCGGCGTGCGATGACCGTCAATTTCGCATTAAGGCGCTCTATCATGTAATCCGAGGGATGGCGTGGCGATGACCATTCAACGCGCTGCTACCGGAATCGCGGGGCTGGATGCAATGTTACTCGGTGGGTTGGTATCCGGTTCGGCGGTGCTGGTCGAAGGTGCGCCGGGGACGGGCAAAAGTACGCTCGGAATGCAGTTTATCCATCATGGGGCAGCCCACGCCAACGAACCCGGCCTGATCCTCACCTTCGAAACTTTCCCCCGCCAATATTATCGCGATGCCAGCAACTTCGGCTGGGATTTCAAGGCGTTGGAAAATGCGGGGAAGCTCCGCGTGATTATGACCAGCCCCGAAGTTACCCAAGCCGATATGCAAGCGGTAAACAGCCAGCTTGAAGCCGCTGCCAGCCAGATCAATGCCCGTCGAATCCTCGTGGATAGCCTAAGCCATTTTGAGCGACTCAGCAGCGATCCTGTCGAGTTACGCCAGATTGTCTATGAGTTTATTAATGGTCTAAAGCGTCTTGGTCTCACCGCGATGTTGACTCGTGAAAATGCCATGCTGCTCGGTGAAGCGCCGAATATGGAAGAGGATGTAGCCTTTGTCGTAGACGGCTATATCATGCTGCGCTATGTAGAACTCGCTGGATCGGTTCGCCGTGCGCTGCTTGTCCTCAAAATGCGCGGCTCTGACCACGCCAAAGATATTCGTCAGTTCGAAATTACGGCGCATGGGTTGGAACTGCAAGCTAGATTCGAGGGTCAGCAGGGTATCATGAGCGGAAATCCCATTAGCACGGCAGCCGAGGCTTTCGTGCAAGCCTTCGCACGGAAGAAGTAGTCCCTGTGATTAATAACACTTCGTTGGATCACAGGCGGCGACTATGACAGCAATTACGGCTCACCAAGCTATAACAATTTTCTCATGGTTTGCATTGGCAGTCTTGCTAATTCTCTTGCTGCTGATCGCCCGTTTTTATCAAAATGTATCCGGTGAACGCACCTACTTTTGGGTGTTCAGTGTGCCCGTAGTGCTGTTTGGCATGGCTTCGGCGCGGTATGCCTTCGTGGATCATGTGGGTGGTGATCTGCTTGGTGATCTCTTATGGTTCGCCGGAGGTATCGTGCTGGCGTGCCTTTGCATTTACCTCTACAATGTGATGACCACAGGTCGGTAAAACCATTGGAGATATTTCATGGAGAACCTGTTCGCTGCACTTAGCTTGTTTGGCCCTGTGTCAATCATCATTGCTTTACTGGTGCTGGCGCTGTTGAGCCAACGGTTAGGTGCGGTCACCCGGCATTCTCCGCTGTACCGCTGGTTTTATGTGAGTGTCGCGCTGGTCGCGATCAGCTTGGGGTGGCGGCTTCTGGGGATGATCGCCCCGGAGCAGTTTAATCACGATGCACAGAGCGCTCTAGTTTACGACGCACCATTGGCGGTAGGATTACTCATCGCGGTGGTGGTGGCGTGGCGATACTGGAGTTGGCTCCTGAGCGAACGAGGTAGGGGTACATGACCGAAATCCAGAACACCACTGACCTACGCACCCAACTTGCCCTGCTGCCCAAGATCGACCTTCATCGGCATCTCGAAGGCTCGATCCGGCTGCAAACGCTGCTCGATACGGCTAAAGCCTACAAGATGGAACTGCCTGCCCAAGATCTGGAAGGGCTGCGATCCTATGTACAGATTACTGCCGACTCCCCGACAGACTCGGTTCACTTTCTCGGAAAATTCAATCTGTTGCGGCGCTTCTTCTTTTCTCAGGAAGTAATCCAGCGGGTGACTCATGAGGCCATCGAAGACGCTGCCGCCGATAACGTTAAATATTTAGAACTGCGTTTTACTCCCAAAGCACTGTCCAAGTTGATGAGTTTCTCATTCGATGAGGTCGTGCGTTGGGTGTGCGATGCCGCCCAGCAAGCCCAACAAACTTATAACATTCGGGTACGCTTGATCGTCTCCATGAATCGTCATGAGAATATTCGCGACGGTGAACGAGCCATTCAGGCTGCACTCGCTAACCGCAGTCGCGGCGTAGTCGCCATTGATCTCGCCGGACAGGAAGTCGGCAATTCTGCCCGACCATTTTTCGCGATGTTCGCGGCGGCGCGGGCTACCGGATTAGGGATTACCGTTCACGCGGGGGAATGGGCGGGGCCTGCCAATGTCCGCGACGCGATCCTGCATATGGGGGCGCAGCGTATCGGGCATGGCGTACAGATCATCGAGAATAACCGGATCGCACATCTGGCGCTGGAAAGAGGCATTATTTTTGAAGTCTGCCCAACCAGCAATATTCAAAGTGGGGCGGTCCCAGCGATGTATAGCCATCCACTGCGCGATATGGTACATCTTGGCCTCAAGGCTACGCTCAACACAGACGATCCATCGGTGAGCAATATCACTCTGTGCGACGAAATGCAAATGTCGATTGAAAAACTGGGCCTCACTCTTGAGGAAGTCAAGCACATGATCCTCACCGCCGCGCAGAGTGCCTTCTTGCCGGATGAGGAGCGGATTGCCCTCGTTGCCTATTTCACCAATGCGCTGCTGCCCATTAGCCAATAAATTAAAATGGGTGCTGCGTCAGGAGAAAATATTCTTGTACAAAATAACTGTTTACAATAACCAACTCGTCTACATTAAATGGCAAGGAATCCCCTTGCCAACTGAATGCACTGAATTTCTGACGGAACTTACCGCATTATTGGATAACGCTGTAGCACCGTTAGCGATCATTAGTGACTTACGCAAGGGGCATATCACCGATGTTCAAGCTCTGCGTACTTTATCAAATTTAGCAAGCCATCCAAATGTTGTGGGTAGTTCATCTTTCGGGGATACGGCAGGAACCAAAGTCTATGGAGGAGTGTTTTCACGGTTTGTAGGCAACAAGAACAATCATCTCATCCGAGAAAGACTATCGCTTGCTTTATCCGATCTGGAAAAGTTAAAGCCCGGTGTTACCCAAAACATTGACTGGGATAGCCTTATCAAAGATCGGGACTAGTTGGACATATTATGCTTCAAATCGGTGATATTCAAATTGAGATCGTCCGCGATGGCATCGTGCATGTCGATGCAGGTGGGCCGTTTGGCCTGACTCCGCGTGCGTTATATCACAGCATCCTTGAACCGGATGCCAATAACCTGATCCCCATGACACTCAATTGTCTGGTGGTCTATGCTGTCGGAAAAACGATTGTCATTGATACAGGTCTTGGTGAGAAGCTCCCTGAAAAATTCAGACGCAACTGGGGCTTAGATCGCCCACAGGGGAATTTGCTCGATGGGTTAGGACGGCTCGGCCTGCAAGCCACCGATATTGATCTCGTGATCGATACCCATCTGCACGCCGATCATTGTTTGGGCAATACAATATTTACCCCCGATGGCGACGATGTGCAGGCAACTTTTCCGAAGGCCGAATATGTCACGCAGCGTCGCGAGTATGACGACGCGATGCAACCCAATGAACGCACCCGCGCCTCTTATCTCCCCTACAATTATCAGCCATTGGTCGAACGGGGTCAGATGCGCCTGCTTGACGGCGACACCGAAATTCTCCCCGGCATTCACGGCGTGATCACGCCCGGTCATACCCCGGCGCACATGGCGATCCGCTTCGAGAGTCAGGGACAGCACGCGCTGTTTGTTGCGGATCTGGCGACCTATGCCGTCCATTTCGAGCGCTTGGGCTGGATGACCGCTTACGATGTCGAACCGCTGATTACATTGGAAACTAAACGCCATTGGCAGCAGTGGGCGCTCGACCACGACGCACTGATCCTGTTCCAGCATGATCCACGTATGAACGCCGGACGATTGGTTCAGGACGGCGAACGCCGCCGCATCGAGCCTGTCGAAGTCGCTATCGAGTAGGCCTTACCTGTATAGTGTCGTATAGAGGATCGATGCGAATACCCGACATGCTTTGGCACATCAGGTAGCTAGAGTCACAGTGCCTCAGGCTCAAAGGAATTCACGATGCAAGTTGATATAATGCTTAAGAATTACCGTTGTTTTTTCGACCAGCGGTGGCAGGTCATCCAAATGGTCTTGCAGAACGTGGCTTTCACCACATTGACCTTAACCATACTTTGTTCACTATACTGCTTTAAACTCCCACTACTGGTCTCTAGCCCCACCGTATCCACAAGTCCCCATAACTTGATGAATTGATGCTCCATTCTTAGCCTTGCCTTGAGCCTTTTTCGTATTGTTCCCTGGTTGGTTACTGCAAACTATCCTTGAATCCAAAGCGGGTTTCATTCCGCGCAGCTTGCAGCGCGGTATAGGAGTCCAGGTAGGAGCAAGGTTCGATAAGATAGCAAGGATAAGCCAACTTGTACGAAAAAGCCATACTGTCTCGGTTGTGCTATAGCATTTCGTTTGCCCAGCGAAATACAGACGAATCGTTTTCAGTGAAGCAGTTGATCAGGTCTTGAAAACAATGTGCTTGGTCATCGCCCAGCGCTACGAAATCGTCTTTGGGGAGATAGGTCCTGACCAGGATCACGTGCATTTGCTCGTACACTCCGTAGCTAGCTATCGCCCACCAAAATCGTGCGCACCATCAAGAGTATTCCTGCGCGTGAAATCTTTGCTCGCGTCCCCAGCGTAAAGAAAAAACTGTGGGGCGGCGAGTTCTGGAGCGATGGCGACTAGGTCAGCACAGTTGGTCAACATGCCACCGAAACTACCCTTGTCCATTACGTTAGAAACCAAGGATGCCAACAAGAATATGCTCGACTCCATGTCGAACAGCCGAGGGTTCGACTGACTTGATACCCCGCCGCAAGCGGCGGGTCTAGTTCATCATGTCCCCTTCTCAGCCCAAAGGCGGGGAGGGACTTTCGAGTCTCCGTACGTTTGAGGGCTAGGCAGGATTGCAGATCAGCACGATCTTACCTTGAACGGCGTTCTGGCCTAGCAATTCGTGGGCGCGACTGGCTTCTGATAGTGGGAATCGTTCTGCGACCAGCGGGTGAATCTTACCGTCTGCCAGCAGATGAACCAGCGCGGATAAATCGGCCTGATACCAATCAGGCCGCTGTGTTTTCAGTGTATTCACGTTGTAACCAGCGATGCTTGTGTTGGGTTCCATCATCGCTAATGGCGATTGGCGAAGCATTTGCAACCAATTGATCCCCGCCTGAAACAGATTGCGCCGCCCGTTGGTTGTCGCGACTGAGAATCCGTAGCCAAGCATCATGCCGCCACCGCGCAATGCCTGATACGAGCGATTCCACTGGCGACCACCTACCGCATCAAAAACAGCATCTACACCGTCGCCCGTCAGCGTCCGAATCCGCTCGACAAAATCCTCGGTGCGATAGTCGATGGGCGTTGCGCCAAATGCCTTAACCAGCGCATGTTTGCTGTGTGAGGCAGTGCCGTACATTTCCAGACCTACCAATTGGCCTAACTCAAGGAGCGCCGACCCAACTCCACCCGCCGCACCATGCACCAGAATCCGCTCCCCTTTGGAGACGTGCGCGACACGGTGTAGCATTTGGTAGGCAGTCAGATAGTTCAAGACGAGGCTGACGGCCTCGGCGGGATCGATGCCTTCAACCGCAGGAGCCAGTATACTTTCTGGGACAACGATATATTGCGCGTAGCCACCGATTTTGGTTAATGCTACAACAGGTTTTCCGGGCGGAAACTTCTCCGAACCGCGTTCCACAATCCCTATAATGTCATAACCGGGCGTGAACGGAAAAGTTGGCATATCGTTATAGAGTCCTTCGCGCATCAGGATGTCTGCGAAGCCCACACCTGCCGCTAACACCTTAACCAGCACTTCACCGGAGCCGAGTTCGGGCAGTGGCGATTCTACTAGTCGCATTACATCAGGGCCGCCGCGTCGGGGTACAATCACATGTTGGTAGTTCATCTGTTTTCCTTATCGGACGAATGCTATTTAGTAAACTGAGTTGACAGTAACCTTAGTTGTCTAATAAGGTAAACTAAGTTGTCTATATTGTCAAGGGGTATCTTTTCGATGACTATGCAATCGGCTAATCCGGCTGATATTGATCTGAAAGCTTTGCAGCAAGAGGGCAAGAATTCAATTGCGCGGCTCATGCTGCCGCTGTACCGTGCCTTTAATGCGTTGGCGCAGGAAAAGTACGCGGCGCGAGGCCATGCCGGACTGACAACGGCACATACCCTGCTGTTCGGCGTGTTGGATGTAGAAGGCACTCGCATCGTCACGCTAGCAGAACGGATGGGGACGACCAAGCAATTTACCGGACGGCTTGTTCACCAGCTTCATGAGCACAATTATGTCAGCGTGGAACCGGATGCGTCCGATAGACGCGCTATGATCGTGAAGGCTACCCCCGAAGGGCTACAGTTTTTTGCTGATGCTTGTGCAGTAAAAAATGAAGTTGAGGGGATGTTCAAGGCTGTGGTCGGTGAGGAACACCTAACCACTTTAATCGGAACTCTGGAAAGGTTAGCCGAAGCATTTTCAACCTACCAGAATGTGGGCAGCACTCATCCGTTGGGCGATGACAGTGAGCGCTAGTTGCCACTTCGTGAAGGCTTGAACTCAAACTCCGTGTCGTAGACACTCAATAAGCGCTTTTCCCGCGCCAACACCGTACCAATTTCTGCCGCAATCTTTTCTGCTTGTTCAGGGGTTAGCACAAGTTTTGGCTCCAAAGCAGGATGCGTTTTAAGTAGTTTCATGCGATAGCCAATAGGTGGATGGGTAAGATCAAGCCGTGAAATTTCCTCGTCAGACGGCACATTAATCTGCTCCAACCCTTCGAGGCTGGTTGTATTGATATGACTGCGAAGCTGTTCAACCCGCTGCTGCTGTTCTGCCGGACTGTTATATTGCGAAGTTTTCGACAAAAAGTTAAAGGCTTTCTGGTAATATAGTTTGCCTAGCATACGCCTTGTTGCTTGGGTTCCACCAACGGTAGAGGCCAAATAGTCCGCCAAATATTCTGCCCTACGCGAGGTGTTCCAGCGTAAGAAGATCAGCCCTATAGCAGCCCAACGCGCCAGATGCGAAATGCCGTAATAAAGGAACATTAAGGGAATCGAAATAATCCCAAGAAGCCCCGGCGGGAACAATTTTTCCGGGCGCAAGATCGAAAACCATGTCATCAGTGTGTTATAGGCGGTAAAGATAAAACGCGACCGGATACTGTCTTCATTCACCGCGTGGGCGAGTTCATGACCAATCAGTGCTACCCGTTCATCGAGAGTCAGAGTTTCCCAAAGTGATGTACCAATATACAGTACTCGCTTGAGCCGGAAGCCTACTAAAGCAAAAGCGGCATTATAGATAGGACTCAACACGATATAGTCAATATGTTTCGTGTTCATTGCATCGGAAACAACATCCACAAAGTTATAGAGCGTTGGTGCCTCTGTCCTCGTTAGATATTCTTTGGGCGGCTTGCCAAAGCGGGGTCGAATGAGCCATACGATCCCCAACAGCAGTAATGCAAAAAAAGAAAGCAGTGAGGTTAAGTGATAGGTATACAGAATATAGAGGGCACTTATCAATAGAATGGTGCTGGTCAGGTGAACCAGCGTAGCAAGCAATCCAGCCAGAATAAGCGAAAACGTCAGTTTAGGGCGTAAAGCCGACGGCTCACTTTGAAGCAATTGATCCAGCATTCGATTGTTTTGCTTTTGTGCCAACGCGACAAAATACGCTTTGCCACGTTTGTTGATGCGATCAATATATTGTTTAAGGCTATTCATGGTCGTGTATTGCGTAGAAAAGATCGATGCTACCAGTATAGCGGAATCGCAGCTTGAGATTTGTCACACAAAACTCTCAATTGGCTGGCGTTATTGGAGCGGTTCAGCAATGACCACCAGACGGGTTTTATAGCTCTGTGTCTTGAAGTCGTAGTTATCGCAGGTGATCATGGTCAGCCGTTTGCGTCCGTCTTGCGCCACATAGAACATATCGTCGGGCGCGGCATGATCCACTACCGTAACTTTGTAATAGATGCTGCGAGCGCTTTCCCGCAAAATCACAATATCGTTAGGCTTCGACTCAAACAGGTGGGCAAACGGCCCCGGTTTGCCTTCGGCATCCTCGACATGCCCCGCTAGCACGATATTCCCGCCAGCGCCATCCATCCAACTCGTCCCTTCCAAATGCCCTACCGACGCGCCAAGATAGCGCACTTCCCAACTTGGCCCATTGCGGGTCGAATCGACAATAGACGCGACGAGTTCCGCCCCCGGAAAGATGATCTGGCGGAGCGGAGCGCCCGGTACAGGCGTAAGCGTGGGTAATACATCGGCGCGAGTCAAATTGACAGGCAAGGTCGGCGTTATGTCACTGCTCGTAAAAGTCGGTACAGCAGGATTGAGGTGTGTCCATGCAAAGAATATCATGGCTATGCCCATGCTCATCAGAAGGAGCTGCCACCATGGAAATCTCGGTTGGTTGCGGCGGCGATAGGGTGATCCCACTACAAAACTCCTGCAAAAACTTTTGAGGCGCAAGCACTCAACTTTTAGGATTTAGTCCTGCATTTATCGACTCAATTATAATTGTAAACTGAATAGCTGGATGTGCATTTAGCCAAACTTTATGAATAATTTGTATATACTAACCGATAATGTACAATAATAAGACTATTGTTATCTTAGGGTTGAGACAGATGAATGCTTGATAATGACGCAGTGCACGAGATCCAATCGCTCAAGGGCAAAATTCGTAAGTTAGAAGCCGAACTTGAACAGATGACGAGTGCCCTTTCTCACGCTTGGGATCAGTTGGTGCTGTTTATGCAAGCAGCTCCTCCACAAGTCAAATCCACCCAAGACATTATCCCCGTTCTGGAATCGATCTTGGCGGCGGTAGACAGTGAATTCGGCGCGATCTATCTGGCTCCCTACGATGGCAGGCCAGTCGAGTGGTTTACCATCCCTTCCCAAGTTATCGAACTGGCTGCGGTTCAAAAGCACTTTGGGAAGTTATCGCGACACGAACCGTTAACACTCAAAGGGGTAACGGCGTGGAACGGCGACCCGACGGAATGGTTGTTTATGCCCATGATTGTGAGCGACCAGATCGTCGGGGTCATCGGCGTGGGTGTGTTCGAGGGACAGCGCGTCTTTAATGCCAGCGATTCACGAGTCCTAATGCGGATTACCGAACGCGCCGCCGGACAGATCGTCGCTACCAGTCTCGCGGAAAGTAAGGTGCGCGAACTGCAAATCGCTCGCGAACTGCAAATTGCAGGGACTATCCAGCGCTCAATCCAACCTGCCACTACACCCCTTGCACCGGGGTTACAGATTTCTGCTCATTGGCAGCCTGCCTATAACGTGGGCGGCGATGCGTGGGGCTGGGTGTTGCAACCGTCAGGGCGGTTAGCCTGTTTTCTGCTAGATGTGGCAGGCAAAGGCTTGCCTGCGGCATTGGGGGCAGTGGCACTCCACACCGCGTTCAAGATGGCACTTGACCTTGATCTTTCTCCTGTGGAAGCGATTCATATCGTTAATCATGAATTTTACGAGGCGTACACGAACGCGGGTATTTTGGCGACTGCAACCGTCATGACCATCGACCTCAAAACTTGCATGGTGGAACAGGCCAATGCTGGACACCCCGCGACATTGTTCACTCAAGCAGGACACGGCTGGCAAGATTGGCCGGCCCACACCCCCCCGCTAGGAGTATTCCCAGACATCTCGCCTACGCTACAGTGTGCCCAACTTTCCCCCGGTGATATGGCGATCTGCTACAGCGATGGATTGAGCGAGATTGACACCCCAAACGGTTTATGGGGATCGCAAGGCTTACTCAAGGCAATTCCAGCCCAGATCCTCAGTGCCGAGCAGGTAGCGCACGCAATTCTGGTATCCGCTAAGGAAATGCGCCAAGGCCAACCCGCCCACGACGACGAGACGCTCTTGGTAATTCGCTTTGAGATCTGAGAGTACAATTGAATGCGTGCCATACTAACAATCAACGCTACTTTTGAGGCATTAATCGAGTTAGAGTCGTTTATCGATGCACTGACTCCCACCGTATCGCGGCATCTGCGTGGGCAGATCCTTCTGGCAATGCATGAACTGTGCGCGAATATCATTGAACATGCCTATGCAGGTGCGGCAGGGACGATTGCGCTGGAAGGCAACGGTGACGCAACCTCCCTCCAACTCTCTATCTATGACCACGCGCCGAATGCTTATATCCACACCGAGATAGCCCTGCCAAAGCCGCTGGATCTGCCAGAGGGCGGTTGGGGACTGGCGATCCTGTACGCGGTCTTTGAGCGAGTCGAGTACGAACGGCTCGACTCAGGCAATCATTGGCTGCTGTTCAAAGCGTGGTGAAGCGCATCTATTGTTCAACGCATCACCTTATACAACCGATAGTCGCCCTGCTTGTGAATTGGCTCCGTTTGACCGAACCACTCTGGCAACACCGCCCCCGGCGAAAGCACCCAATAGTCATAAGGATGAGCGGCGAATTGTGCAGCATCAGGCCAGACATCGGTCTGCACTTGCACGCCATCAGCGTGAAAAGGCAGCAGCAAATCCTGCGTCAGTACCCGCGACCCAGTGGGCAGTGTACGCAGATAAAGCGCCATCTCATAACGATCCCCCAGCCGCAGATGATGTTTGGCGGCATCCGACATAAACGGGTGAAATAACAGATCGAACTTGTAGTCAAGCGCTGTGCTGGCGGCTGGCAGCGCCAACAGGACGATCATTGGAATGGCATAGGCTAGCCAGATAAAGCGCTGGGGTACTCGCCGCCACACTTCCTGAACCACCAGCGCCGCCATCACAGCCACCAATGGCGTAAGTACCAGCAAGAAACGATCATCGTAGGACACAATCAACCACCACACCGCGCCAAAGGGCAATGTGAAGATCGCCAGCAGCATCGGCAGCGGATCGCGTCCCCGCGTTTGCCAGCACTGCCAGATAATATAGATTCCCCCTGCCGTGAACAACGGTCCGATCACGCCATAGCGCGAATCGACCAGATAGGGGAACAGGTTGGGCAAAGTCCGGGCGGCTTTGTCTGCCCATGCCGTCGGCGGAACCAACAATCCAGCCATGAGCAGATTGCGTGCATACCACGCGCCAGCCACTGCCACAAACCCGATTGCGATTAGCAGGACGTGCTGTGTCTTGAACAGGCGTTGCCGTCTATCGATGCGGGCAACCTTTACCAGCCACCAGCGATACACGACCCACAGAGCAATACATGGCACAATTAGCAGGGTACTATTTTTCGTCCATGCCGCGAAGCCTGCCATCAGGCCAGCCAACAGTGCATCAGCCCAAGTGTGAGTGCGTCCTGATCGCGCCAGAAACAAGACAGTCATGCCATAGAAGAATCCCGCAGGCAGATCGACATAGCCTGTCGAAGCCCAATGGGTGAACATCGGGCATAGTACGATCAACAGTGCCGCGATCAACCCAGCCGCACGGTTGATCAATTCGCGACCTAACTGATAAGCTACCCCAACTACCCCAATCGACAGCAGCGCTGGATACAATGCCGCTAGATATTCATTTGTCCAGCCCGAAGACTGAAACACAAAAGCATAGTCAAGCGGTATAAGCATCGGGTAGGCTTCGTACAGCTTGCCAAACGGCAGCCACCCTGTAGTAGCAATCGACTTTCCGAACGAGGCATAAATCACAAGCGCATCGTCGATCCCGAAAGGCCAGTACACCGCATTGAACAGAATCAGCCCGCACAGCACTGTAATAATGATCCATGCGGCGCGGGCAAGTTTTTGAAGCGGCTCCGGCGGTGCAGCATAAGCAGGTGTATCATGCAGCAGTGAAGGTTTATCTTTGGCAAACAGGCCGCTTGCGCCAATGACTAGACAAACGAGCGCCGCCAGCCGCCAATCCAATCGTATACCGAGCAGTCCCATCCACAACATGACCAGCGACAACGTGCCAATACTCAGTCCCACAGTCGTTAGCACCGATAGCAGCGGATTGTAGGTAGGGAGCATGGCGCGGCCTTCGGCACGATGTAACAGCCAACGCGCCCAAGGATACATGAAAATTAGCGAGAGCAAGGTCAGAGGCCACACTAGCAGACTCACACATACTCCTGCACGATCTCGACAAGCTGACATGCACGATGCCGAAAGGTATGTTCCTGAAGCACCCGCTGTCGTGCCGCCGCGCCAATTGCGTGCCGTTCCGAGGCGTGATTAAGCAGCCAGCGATAGCGGTCTACTGCTTCGTCGCGATCTTGAATCACGATGATCTCTTTACCCGGCTCGAACCACGTTTCGATCCCCAGATAGGGGTTAGACACAATGCACGCACCCATACTCGCTAGTTCAAACGGGCGCGAACTGGACGACGCAAACACGGAGGTATGCGCTTTGCGTGTCACACACAAATTGATCTTGCTGCGACAGGCATATTCGCGCAGCTTGCTAAACGATAGATAGGGCAGCAACTTGGCGCGGCCTATCTCACCGAGTTGGCTACCGCGTACCGCGAACGCTGATTCCGGCAATTGTTGGCTAGCATAACCGATCATGCCATCGATCCAGTCCTCGCGATATTCGCGGGTGTGTCCGTAGAAAAATACGTCGATGTCCTGCGTGATGTCGAGCGGACTGAATACATCGGGATCTGCGCCATAGTACAGCACATGGACGGCTCGTGCGCCAAGTTCGCGCAGCGGGTCTACGCCGCCAGCACTGTTCGAGATAAACGCCGTATATTCGGTGAGATCGGCTCCCTGATAAATCTTGAAGCCCGACGCAAATCCGGCAAAGCTAGGTAAGCTGGCGGGGACATCACCATCGTAGTACAGCACAGGCTTGTCGAATTTGGTACGAATGTATGAGGCCAACCCGACAACATGGTTCAGCGGAATGGTCAGGAAGATCACGGCATCAATATCTGGGTGCGCCGCCAAGGTGCGATCCATAAAGGCACGCCAACGCGGGGCAATAACTTTCTGGGCAATCTGTCGTTGCAAGCGGTCAGCCATTGACTCATTGGATGACGGTGAGTTGGCCTTCTTAGTAGGCGAAGTAGGCTGAGTGCGGCGGGCAACATCCCTCAGCGCCTTAAAGAGATCACCTTCGCGCTGAACGGGGTTGGGTAAAGCACGCCACCACAGACTCTCGATGGCAGGCCCTTGATAGGTCGTTGCCAGCACATCAACGCCCTCTTCGTAGAGACCCTTGAGCAGTTGCCACCATGCGGGCGTGGCACTGAACGGCTGAGTCAGATCCAGAGATGAGACAACAAATAAGAGCTTCATGCGAGAGATTATAACGGTTCGAACAAGTAAATTCACCTCACCCGCCACGCTTCGGGCAAGGGATTCCTCAATGGAAATCTTTGGAGCCAACCTCAATACATAACTGATTCACCGTCCACAAGTACGCAGCATGAACCATCATCGGTGTCGCCGGAAGACACTCGGTTTTACCCAATGGCAAATGGCGTTATATGCAATTTCCTGAATTGGACGGCGGACTACTCCGCGAAGATAATACGAGTGGCCTTGAGAGTTTCGTACAGCGCAATGTAGGCTTCGCGTGAAGGGACTTCACCGACAACCCACAGAACGACTTGAATATCAGGATACTTGATCATAAAGCGCTGTATATTGCACGCTTTTCGATCCTTTTCCTGCGGCTTGCCTTCAACGGTATGTAATCTGCCACCTTCGTTATAGACTGTGATATTCAGTTCGTCCATTGGCGGTTTACCCTTTGTTTGGGCTGTACCAGCTCACGGCACAGCGTTAGATAAGTGTTTGTGTGGAGTTAGAATTTTGTTTGATAATCCTTGTGATCAGTTTACAATGAAAAGAAAATTTAATCTATTCACAAGTGTTATAAAACTCAAACAAATCTCAAGTAGTTTTGAGAGATAAAGATCGAGCATTCGTTGAATTATGAAATATGAAAGCGGTGGTGAGGGATCGAAACCGTTGAGAAAAGGCGAGTATGACTAGCTTGGCTGGCGGATAAGGTGTATCTTGGCGCGAAGCTGTCCAAATTCGATTTCGTCGCCTTCGGAGAGTACATAAGGTTCGTTAGGCTTCAAGGCAAGATCGTTAATGCGTGTCCCATTCGTGCTGTCCAGATCGCGCATATGCAGTTTGCCGTCTGCGATAAACAGCATGGCGTGGCGGCGCGATACTCCAGCGTCTTGTCCGCCATAGGGGCTAAGATCTAAGCCGGGAATATAGTCTTCCACAGGATCGGCGCGGCCTACTGTCAGTTCCTTGAGGATTTCGACGCGCAGGGCGGTTGTGCCCTCTGTGCCGATATGTATCATCACTCGCCAAGGCGCATTAACACCGCCAGTCGCAAATGGAGAACGGAGCGAACTAGTATGTCGATGCGGTTGTTCGTGCCGAACATGCAGGTGATCTGTCTGGCGAGATCCAGATTGGGAAATGTCGGTCATGGGGGTAGACTCCGAGTTTGATGTCAATTACAGCGCTACCTACCTAGTGTTTTACCGAAAAAGGTAAGTTAACTAAATCATACCATGAATCAACCTCGTGTCAACCTTTCTTCGGTAATTATTCATACATCGATTTTTCTGATAGGTATCACGTTACTTGCCAGTTGCGCGACAGTCGATCTAGTACCTTTGTCCCCCTGGCATATACTACGTAAAATCTCGACGGCAGCACCGCACGACAGGCCTGCATTGTGGAGCGATGGAGTCCAAACATTATTAGCATGGCCCGGTGAACCCTCTGCACCCGGCATCCGGCTTGACAGTCCAGACTGGCAAACGCCAGTCAAGATCTTACCGCTTGGGCGGATTCCCCGTGAAGTGTCATTGTTTGCGGGCCTCGACGGGAATCTGAACCTGCTGTGGCTTGACCAAACCCTACCCGATCAGGCACAGCTTGTCGGCGCACTAATCGCTACCAACGGTGTCGTGAAACGCTCACCCGGTGTGATCAGCAATCGCGCTATTTCACACTACACAGCGATCTCAACCAAAGCAGGCGATGTTATCGCACTGTGGGTTGAATCTGGGGAAAAACAGGGCGTGTTTATACAGCTAATCGATGGGCAGGGTCGCCCCCGACAGGCTGTCCAACTGGCGAAAGCAGGCAGCAACCCTGCCGCTGCCTTCGATCTCAACGGCGATCTGCACATTGCATGGCTAGAGTCGACGGCGGCGCATCTCTGGACAATTCGTTATTTGCTACTGCAACATGGGGAATTGCCCATCGAGGATAACGTACCCAGTATTCCAGTCGGGGTAATTCGCACAGCAGAGCCGCAAACACTGGGCGATTTCGCACTGGGGGCGGATGCGACTCACGTTTATTGTCTGTGGAATATTATTCAGGTTGGGCAGCGTACCGCCGAAACACCAGAGTCCAGCATGGCAGGCTTGAGCTTCCCGATCAGCGACAATAGCGCCGTCCGCACGCTATCATTTAACAGCGTTGCCAAGATCGGTTTGCGCGACCCCGATGTGCCAAGTGCGGCGCTGCCAGTGCTAACGATTGGGATCACAGTTAGCACATGGAATGGGCAGCGTTGGCAAGATGTGCCTGCCACGCTATCCATTTCGCCCGATGGAGCCAACCTGCTGCAACCTGTCTATGCAGCGAGGTCTGAGCCAGTAGTCGTCGGCAAGGTGGCACTCTCCGCCGATTCAGGCGGGAGACTTACCCTAGGCTGGACAGAACTAGGCGGCAATGGCATTGCTACCGTCTACTATGCTACAACACGCTGACAAGCGTAATGCTAGTTGGCACTTTCCTGTTTGGCGGGCTGAGTCAGTTCCAGCGACAAGCCCATAATATTGAGGCCCGCGTCCACATGAATCACTTCGCCTGTGACCGAACTGCCAAGATCCGAGCATAGCCAGAGTGCCGAATTACCGACATCTTCGATAGACACAAGGCGACGCAGCGGTGCAGCACCTTCGCTGAAGCGCAGCATATCGCGGAACCCGGAGATTCCTGCTGCTGCTAATGTTTTGATCGCTCCGGCAGAAATCGCATTAACCCGGATATTCTGTTCACCGAGATCGGCTGCCAGATAGCGCACTGTTGCTTCAAGGGCAGCTTTGGCCACCCCCATCACGTTATAGTGCGGCATAACTTTCTCCGCGCCGTAATAGGTCATGGTCAGGATGCTGCCACCGTCCGGCATCAGATCCTTAGCCCGTTGGGCCATCGCGACGAGACTATAGACGCTGATGTCCATTGCCATGCGGAAGCCTTCGCGATTGGTCTTCACAAACTGCCCTTCGAGGTCTTCGCGGTTGGCAAAGGCGACCGCATGAACCAGCACATCAATTTTGCCAAACCGCGCTTTGGCTTTGGCGAAAGTCGCGTCCAGATCACTATCTTTAGTCACATCACACTGATCGACGAAATCTACGCCGATGCTTTCGGCAAGCGGCATGACGCGCTTGGTCAGCACTTCGCCCGCATAGCTCAATCCAATTGTTGCGCCCTCACGATGCAGCGCCTCGGTGATTCCCCACGCAATTGAATTTTTGTTGGCTACGCCGAAAACGAGTGCAGTTTTGCCCTCCATCAAGCCCATGATTTGCCGCTCCTCAAGTAGAAAGAATTTACAACAGTATAACACTCGCATTCGATGCGCGATGCAGGTTTACCTCGTCAGATTCAGCGCCAACAGATGGAACCTACGTTGCGTCATTTCCAAGCGTATCTGGGTGTTGAACCACAACAGTACGGGTTGATATTGTGATCGCGTTGCAGTTTACTCATGCGGCTCAATTAGATCACGGTGGACTTTACTTGAACACCGATCAAATTTCATGATGTAATAAATCCCAAGCACAACAAGGGTTGGTTACGCTCAGACATTTTAGTTGATCATTGTCGCATTTATTTTTGGGACTTTTTTAGCCTTTTGGGGCTACATTTACAACAAGTGTGGAGTGTAATTGAAAAGGATGAAAGTGATGGTTCAGAGTCGATACACAGGGAAAATGAACACGAATGTGCTGAGTAGTATCCATGAGGGCATGGAGGTTTACGATCTACAAGATAACCGCCTCGGCAAGGTAGAGGATCTCTATTTTGGCGCAGAAGCCGATGACAATCAGGAAGCGGGTACGGGTGTGGTGACTGCTCCCAACCCTGACCTGCGTGATGACTCATTGATCGACGATGTGGCACGGGTATTCGTCGGTCTTGATGACATGCCCGAAGTTATCAAAGCGCGGTTGCGGCGCGAAGGGTTTATCAAGGTAGGCGCAACTGGGTTGTTCGCGTGGGCGCGTTATATCCTGCCAGAGCAAATCGCACGCGTGGATGAACATGTCCATTTGAACGTTAGGGGCGATGAACTAATCCGCCCTAAATAGGGTCGCATCGTCGCCGAAAACCGAATGTTAATTGTATAGGCTCATTGTGGCTCCATTATAAGTAGCGACGATGAGCCTTTTTTGCATAGATGGCTGATTCAAAGACTGCGTCGTTCCCTAGAGATGCGGTAAACTGGATTGATCACTAACTCGGCACATTGACCGAAATTTAGATTTTCCTTTTCTACGGAGGCAACTATTGTGAGTAGATATTTTATCGGCGTGGACGTGAGTACCACTGCATCGAAGGCGTTGGCGATTGATGAAAAGGGCAAGGTTGTCGCTACCTATAGTTACCCCCATGCGCTCTCGACTCCCTATCCACTGTGGTCGGAGCAAGATCCCCTCGACTGGTGGGAGGCAACCAGCCACGCACTGCGCGATCTGACTGCGCAGATCCCGCCAGACGACATCGCCGCGATTGGCTTGACCGGACAGATGCACGGCTTGACGACCCTTGACTCACATGGCGATCCAGTGCGTCCAGCGATCCTTTGGAATGACCAACGCAGCGGCGCACAGTGCGAAGCAATCACCGAGAAAGTTGGGGCACAGAAGCTTTACCAGATCACAGGCAGTCTGATGCTGCCCGGTTTCACTGCGCCCAAACTGGCATGGCTGCGCGACCACGAACCCGACTCCTATGCGCGAATCGCGCGCTTTCTCCTACCCAAAGATTACATACGCTTCCGCTTGAGCGGTGCTTATGTGACTGATGTAGCTGATGGATCGGGTATCGGGCTGATGGATATTGCCAAGCGTAGCTGGTCTGACGAAATGATCGCGGCCTTCGGCTTCCCCCGAAGTTGGTTGCCCGATCTTTGCGAGTCGCCGGATGTGAGCGCCAAAGTCAATGAGGCGGGCGCGGCGGCAACCGGACTCAAAGTCGGTACACCGATTGTCGGTGGCGCTGGCGATCAGCCTGCCGGGGCAATTGGTAGTGGGATCACACGGGCAGGCGAAACGAGTCTGACAGTGGGTACATCGGGCGTAGTATTCACCGCTGCTGCTCACTATGTGCCAGAACCAGAAGGACGACTGCACACATTTTGTCATGCCATCCCCGGCGCATGGTTCTACATGGGCGTAATGCTCAGTGCAGCGGGCAGTTTGCGTTGGCTGCATGATGAACTCGCGCCAACAACTAGCTATGAGGAATTGAGCGAACGGGCAGCCAGTGTCCCACCGGGATCGCTAGGACTGCTATTTACACCCTATCTCACGGGCGAACGCCACCCACACCCCGATCCACTGGCGCGAGGTGCATTTGCTGGACTAACCGTTCGGCATGGACTATCGCATATGGTGCGTGCCGTGATGGAGGGAGTCGCCTTCGGAATGCGCGACAATTTGGAACTGCTGCGGGCACAAGGCACACAGCCAACGTCAGCAGCGGTAAGTGGCGGTGCGGCGAACAGCCCTGTCTGGCGGCAGTTACTCGCAGATATTGTCAACTTGCCGCTGTACACCGTCAACAGCACCGAAGGCGGCGCACTCGGCGCAGCGATCCTCGGTGCGGTAGGGGTTGGTGCGTGGCCCGATGTGCCAACAGCTTGTGCCGACCTGATCCATAAAGTCGATGAGGTCGCGCCGCAGCCAGAGGGAGTCGCGACCTATGAACGCTTATACCCGATCTACCGTTCACTGTATCCCGCACTGCGCGAAGCTTCGGTAGCGTTGGCGCAATTCTAGGGCAATCTCTGGTGCTTTTATAGGCAATCAGCGGCTCTTACATCCTATGGAGGAACGTAGGAGCCGTGCAGATAATGGGTTTGCACACAGTGATCAACCAAGTTGCCTGTGATAGCCTTGACGCATACTCTTTTTTAATATTCATAACGAATGATTCATTTCCTTTGAGATCAGTTTTCCAAGTCGAATTACTGCCTCGGTTAATCCATTCCGATTCCTCGTCTTATAGTCTCCCCAGTGTTTGACTTCATCTGGATTATCCTTTTCTGTTACCATATTCGGTGTCAACTGCTGAATTGCTAAGTAGCGCAGCTCATCATCATCTACCGAAAGAATAGTAGAGATAGCCCGCCCAATTACGCCAGCGTGAACCCTTGAATAATCAGTGTATTCTTTTGGATTGGCACTAATTAACTCTTCGTATTCTCCTCGCTCTTTTATCAGACTTTGTAATGCATTTTGCAAATGCATTAACCACTCTTTGTGTCTTGCTTCTTTTCTTTCTTGAGCGGCTAATCTAGCGGTCACCAAGTTTGACAACGCAGCGCCAACAATTGCCCCAATGAAACTAGCAATCCCGATGAAAAAAGTTAAAGTATCTATTTGCATTGATAAGTCTCTCTAATAACCAATGGCACAAGATAGTGGGAGCCATAAGAAGCGCTCAACTATAGGTGCCGAGGCTATAGAAGGTACTCTCACGACTACTGAAAAGATTATTATCCACATTTTCTACTATATCCATGATACCATCTTGGAATAAGAAAGGAAGGCATCAAGACATTGGACCCAGCGAATCCGCTAAATAAGTCCTTAAAAGAGTTGCCGATGACTAGCTAACCGAGTACGCTTTAAGCCGCTTGAAAATAGCCTGAATATCCTTTTGAATAGCGCTTGTTTGAGTTCAATTTTGAGAGATTCTTTTAATAGAATCCTTTGTTAGAAAGTGGGCGCGATGAAAAGGGAAATCAGGCCGTTAACCTCGCTCAGGGCAATTGCGGCTGCCCTTGTATTTTTCTACCATTTTATCTACCTGAAAAACCCTGCCCCTGCCGGAACCGTGCTGGAGGCCATACTCCAAAATGGCTATATCGGCGTGACCCTATTTTTTGTGTTGTCGGGCTTTTTGCTAACCCTACGTTACCAAGATGAAATCAAGCAAGGTTCTTTTCAGTGGGGCGACTATATTCGGCGGCGTGTCGCTCGTATCTACCCGATCTACTACTTTATTTTGGCAGCATTGGTGTTGACGGGTTCTACCATTAACATTACAAATATCACCCTGACACAGGGTTTCTTCACGCGCCTCGTCCAAACGGGCAATATATCGGCGTGGTCGCTGACCGTTGAAGAGTGCTTCTACTTTCTGCTGCCGTTCATCCTCGGCTATATTGCTAACTACAAGAAACTATCGTATAGCCTGCTCGTGTTGATCTTATGGACACTAGCCATGCTTGCCCTCGGCTTTGAACTGGTAGCGTGGTCAAAGGCCAGCGGTACTATCCGGCAAGCCGGCTTCATGGGCGACAATCCCTACATGCTGACGCGCACCTTGTTTGGCTATATCTTTGACTTTTCGGTAGGCATCTTTGCCGCTATTTTGTATAAGCGGCGTGGTTCGTTTGGGTTCAAGACATCCACTGTCTTATCGATTTTCGCAGTCATCGGGATCGTTATATGCCAAATTATGATGAGCGTTTTTGCTCGCGATCCACTGGCGGTGAAGTTGGTCGTGTACTGTATCGCTGCCTTGATTGGACTTCTTATTTTCGCGCTGACCCGCGAAGGGACACCGCTAGCACGACTGTTATCATGGTCGCCATTGGTTTACATGGGGCGCATATCCTACGCGCTGTATCTTGTACAACTTACGCCGCTAGTCGGCTTCATGCGACCCTGGCCCCCTCTACTATTTTATGCAGGTGCAAATATCGTGAGCGCGGCGTTATACCAATTTATCGAGGAACCCGCCCGCAAGCTCATCCTAAAGAGAACTCAAGCGATCTTTCAACCGAAACTGGCCTTGCAAGATGTCCATCAAGCGAATCCCTCAGCATCGGGCAAATGATTGGCTAGGGCTTGACCACCTTTGACCTTTCTGTTAACGTCCCCTCTCAGTAAATCTGGAGCGAGAGGGTCAATAGTGGTTCAGAGCTTCAAGCTAAACCGTCAATATTATTTGCTTTTGGCAACCATCATCTTGCTTTTGGCAACCTTTTTACGGATCGCGGATCTACATCGCTATCCGCCGGGGATGCACTACGACGAAGCCGCCGATATGATCCTGAGCCGCGATGTTGGGTTGCTGGGTTCGCGACCCTTTCCGGTGATCACTGCTTATACCGGAAAAGAGGTATTGTTTTACTACCTCGCTGCGCCGCTGGTGAATATCGTTGGGGGGAACATCTTTGCTACGCGCTTGACCAGTGCTTTTGTCGGAATTCTGGCAATCGCGGCAACTCTGGCGCTGGGCAAGGTCATGTTCCGCGATGACCGGATCGCACTGCTAGCCGGGGCATGGTTTGCGGTCTCTGGGCCAGATGTTTGGTTATCGCGGCAGGGTTTCCGAACTAGCCCGCAGCCATTGTTTGAGGCGTTGGCCTTATGGCTATTATGGATCGCGCTACGTCGCACTCGACATTGGCTAATCCCGGCAATATTGGCAGGTATCTTTGGCGGGTTAACGCTGTATATCTATATCGCGGCACGGATTTTTCCGCCGTGGCTGTTGATCCCGCTTGGTCTATTGATTCTAGTCGATAGGGGTACACGTTGGCTGCGGCTCAAACAGGTGGCTGTGTTTTTTGCCGCATTAGCGGTTACGGCGCTGCCTATCGTAATCTTCTACGCGACAAATCTACATATCTTGACAGATCGTCTGTCTCAGCTTGCGCCGACCAGCGATACCCCAACGCTCTGGCAAAGTGTTGTACTGCATCTGAAAATGTTCTTCATCGCGGGCGATCCAGTGCTGCGCTACAACCTTGATTTTGGTCGCCCCTATTTCGATCCGATCAGCGGTGTACTATTGGTGATTGGGTTGATATTGGCAGGCTGGATGCTGTTCCGGCGATCCGCACCGTTAGAAAAAACGGGCGCAGCGTTTTTGCTATTTTGCCCATTGCTAATCTTGCCAAGTGTACTTGCGGTGCAAGGGTTCCCGCCTAGTCACATGCGATCCGTGTCAATGGTTCCGTTGATTTTTTTCCCCTCTGCAGTGGCGATAGTATGGAGTGTCCAGCGGCTTCGCATAAGATACTTATGGCCTGTCGTTGCCGTATTTTTGCTAATTATCGGCGGAATCACATGGCGCGACTATCAGGTATGGGGCGCACGCACCGACGTATTTTATGAAAACGATGGCGATCTCAATCTGGCGGCTCAATCGCTGGAAAAGACCGCCGCGCCAAATGAATTGATGTATATTGGCTCGAAATATTATGAGCACCCTACCGTACTTGCCTATAACCTAAATCCGGGGCTTATCCGCTGGATGGTCGTTGGGCAATTGATCACGCCGCCGCCAGATCGTGAGGCCATCTATATTTTCCCACGCTCGGTGGAGTCGAAGGCTTGGACGCACTGGTTAGCGCCGGGGCGTGTGAGCGACATCGCAGAAGGGCCAGACGGTTCGCCTGCTTACCAAGCCTTCCATTTTGCGGCGGGTACGTTTCCCATGCCTACCCCATCGATCCCGTTAGATGTGAACTTTGGCGGCATTGTGCGATTGCGCGGCGCGGATTTGCCGTCGGCAGTATCTGGCAAAATGGCAGAAGCCACACTGTATTGGGAAGTCCTGCGAACCCCAGATCGCGATGATTTAGCGACAGCGATTCATTTAGTAGATGCGTGGGGCAACGAAGTAACCGTTCCCGGCAATCAGGACTTCGATTATACGAGCCGTTGGCTACCCGGCGAGTGGATTGTGCAACGGCTCACGTACTCGATTCCAGTCGGCACACCGCCGGGGAATTATATACTCAGCGCACACTGGGTCGGCAAGGCTCGCCAGAATGATTATCTTTCTGTGCTGGATAGTGCAGGGCGTTTCGCTGGCATTCAAGCGGAGATCAAGCCGTTAGTTGTATCAGTCGGCGCACCCCGGCAAATTGCCACCGCCGAAAGTGAAGCGATATTACCCGGTATTTACGCGACTCTAGCAGAGAATAATACCACGCTGCCGACGCAGATTCTTCAAGGAACGGTGCTGCCATTTACTATATCTTGGCAAGTGGCACAGCCCATAACCAGTGATAAGCCGCTGCAAGTGACCGCGCAGCCTATCGATGGTGGCAAGCCTAGCGTGTTGTGGACAGGTCAACCCGTGCATGATACCTATCCGATGACACAGTGGCACGCGGGCGAACTGATTACCGATCATTACGCGGTGCCGATTCCGCCTAACTTGCCGGCGGGAAAATATCAGATCAGTCTGACGGTAGACGGTGGCTTACGCCCCGTGTTCTCACATGAAGTGGAAATCGTCGCAGTCAACCGGAATTTTTCTGTGCCGACTCTCTCCACAATGACCGAGTACCGCTTTGGCGACGCGATCAAGTTGGTGGGTTACGAAGTGACCAAGCCTGCCAATGGACAGGTTACGGTCAAGTTGGCATGGCAAGCCAGCGCCAAACCGGATCGGGATTACACAGTATTCGTACATCTGCTCAAGCCAGACGGCACAATCTTTAGCCAGCAGGATAAACCACCGACCCGCCCCACGAGCCAATGGATCGCACAAGAAGTTAACGTCGAGTCCTATACACTGCCTACGCCGCCGGGAGATTACAGAATCGTGGTGGGGCTGTACCTTCAAGAGAACGGGCTGCGGCTCTCAGTTCGCGATAAAACGGACATGATACTCGGTGATACGCTTGCGCTCGATGTGGCTAAGTAAAAGTTTATATTGTCCCTGACGAGCGAATGGAGAAAACATAAGTGTAATGTCGAGCAGTTGGAACAATATCGAGTGATAGGGTCTTAGCACATTGTTACTTTATGCTCCTCCCCACGTCAGGATCAAATCAGTGGCAAACCCCAGTATGAACCCCAAGACAATCCCCCACATAACGAGTTCACGCAGATCGAAACGACGACCGACATGCAGGAGTTCAGCGACCACATAGAAAATTGACCCTGCGGCAAGTGCCAAAAACAAAACAAACAAGGCTTCTGAATAGACACTATAGCCTAAGATTGTCCCGACAAAGGTAGGCGCACCGGCAATCAGACCCGCTAACCCAAGAAAACGCCAAGAGGGATAACTGCCTGCGGTGAGTGGTGCGGCGATGCCAAAACCTTCCGTCATGTTGTGGAGGGCAAAACCAATGATAAGAATAGTTGCCAGCCCAATGGCTCCCTCGCGTGAGGATTGCCCGATAGCGAGTCCTTCGGAAAAGTTATGTAAGCCGATGCCCGTTGCTATGATCAACGCCAACTGCTGAGGCGTGGCTTCACCTGTCCGTGTTTCTTTCGCAACTCGCCGGATAAAATAGCGCTCGAAATAGACCAGCCCTAACGACCCGCCGCCAAACCCACCCGCAAAAAGTGCCAGCAGCAGAATAAAATTGCCAGAGTCCCCCTTTTGGGCGCTGGCTAAGGCCGTGTAAATGGGGTCGCTGGCCTTACTCAACATATCCCACAGTAAAAATAGCAGAATACCAATAGAAAGTGCGTTCAGAAAAGCTTGCCATGACTGTGATGGCTGCTTAAGGCGTGCAATGGGTAGGCCAAGAAAAATGGTGCAGCCTGCAATCGCGCCCAATAGCACTGTTGGTAAGAAAGTCATTGTTGAATCAGTACCCTTTCTGCCCGTTAGAACAGGACAGTCCTTTTACGCATAGTATGAATAATGAAGTTTATTGCGAATAATTTGCAACAAAGAAAGAATACTTGACCTCAATGACCAAATCAACTGTCCCCGCTAACTTTTAGATTTCCTCCGTAGAGACTAAATGTTAACGGGGCTTAAGGGCAGTTCTGGCTGGTGCATTGCTCGCTTGGGTAGGCAGGTTCGCAGAGGGCTATAGAGCGCTGGCTAATCTTACCGCCGCTTTTTCGAATGATACAAAGCAACGAGCAGATTACGTTGGCGAATGGCTTCGTCGCGCTGTTCGAGCAGTCTCGCAGCGATAGAGTGCAACGACTCTACCGCTCCTAACAGGCAAATCGCCTGAGTTTCGATAGCGTCTACCTGCGAGTCGATGTCTTTTAGAGCAATGGTCATTGTGAATGGACCATCTTCCTGACGTTCGATAAAACCGAGTGCCTCCTCGACAGCCGCATGAGTCTCCTGAATGGCTTGCTTGATATAGGCGTATAATTCCGCTTCTGATTCCGACTCCGGCGTAGGTTGTAGATTATTCGTATCGCTCATGATCGTCGCTCACGCAGAATACGGTCGTACTTCCGCCGCACTTCATCGACACTAGCGGCGATTTCAGCATCCATCTCCTCGATACTGCGGAGTGGTCCTAACTGCTTTAGAATTTCGTCAAAGGTCGGCTCTCGGTCAATGATGACTTCGACAGGCGCGGCTTTGACAGGGGCAGACAGCAATCCGGCGATACGAGGCGCGGGTAAACATTTGAGCACAGGCGGCGCAGCAAGCAGAGGGAAGGGCGGAAAAAAAGAATACAAAAACGTTGGACACTGCGGTACAATGTTCATAGGGATAGTGCCTTTCTATCCTAGCGGCGGATCAGCCGTTTCAGCGGCCCCGCCGTGCTAATAAATGAAAATGTGACACATATTTTAGTTCGCATTTTCTATAACTATAAACTGAATTTTTCTATATGTCAAGCAGCTTATAAAACCTATCGGTGAACCCGTGAAAAGTGCCTTGCGAGTAGATCGCCTAAGAGTACTAAGAGAACAACGTGGATGGTCGCAGCGCGAATTAGCCCAACATGCGGGCTTGGGCGACACTCAAATCAACAAATATGAAACAGGGATGCACGATCCTTCAGCAACATCTGTAAAAGCAATCGCTGAACAGCTTGGCGTAAGTGCTGATTATTTGCTTGGATTAACCGATCATCCACGCGGCAGTTATGGCGATACGCTCACGCCCGAAGAAAGCAAGTTGATTGCGGCGTATGCCTCTCGCGATAGCGTTGCGCTGCTTGAAGTGATCTTGCAGCTTTTGCGGCAAAGCGAGAAATAGTCATTCAGCGGACAGGGCAAGCCCTGTCCCTACAGAACACGGTTTGGAGGTAGGGGCAGGGCCTGCGTTATCCGCTGAATGGTTCCATTATTCTTGCTTCGAATCGTTTGCCATGATTTATGTTGTGCAGCGCTGCTGACACGCTCAACCGCAACAAACCATGTTATAGTATCTCGCGCCTTGAGAAATCGGCGGGAGTAAAGAATTTTGAAACGACTCGTTCTGTGGATAACACTGGGCATGGTGACGCTGCCCCTCTTATTACTATTGGCGGCGTGCGATGCTAACCCAGTAGTGGTAGTAGCGACTCCTGTGCCGCCAGATGCAGCGTTCCGCAAATATCAGCATCCAAGCGGCGTATTTTCGCTGCGTCTGCCGCCCGATTGGTCAGTACGTGATGTGAGCCGTGCCGATAGTATCCGCGTCGAGTTTTCGCCACCAAGTAACAATGGACTGCCCATGACGGTCTATGTCGTCAACACAGGCACGGTGCTAGATTCGCCTGCGCTGCTGGATGCAATCAACAAATATCAGGCTGTTGTCAACGGAGATGCACAGGTCTACAACGAGGTGGGTCGCAACGCTCAAGGCGATGGCAGTTGGCGGTTGGCAGGTGTGCGGCAAACTCCGATAGGTCCGCGCCAGTTGAATACCTTTATGCAAGCGGATAAGACATTCATTTCCGCGATAGAAGTAGACGTAACTGGAGCCAACGAAGCCATGCTTCAAACGCTCCGCACGGTGATTAATACCTATCGGGTTGACCCAACGGCGGTAATCAATGCCAGCGCGATTCAGGCCGATAGTGCAGGCGTAACGACCACATCAGGCGTACTGGCTTTTGGTGGGCTATATACTTGGACGAATAATCAAGGGACGTTTATCGTCAATGGGCAGGTTACGAACAAATCCGGCGGCCCATTGGAAGCGATTCGCGTTTCGGCGCTGCTGTACGATGCCCAAAATAATCCGGTTGCCGAACAAGCCAACGTTATCCCGATTGAGGTGTTAGCGGACGGCGGCATAACACCGTTTACCGTGCAATTCAAAAGTGGCAAACCTTCACAGGCAGTTCGATTGGAATTGCAGGCCGCAGGCCGTAATGCCGAATATGCCCTCAAGACCCACTTAGGCGACGATCAATTTATCAAGGGCAACGATAAGGCAACTTATAATGCAGGCGGCTACCTGACCATCGGCGGCGATGTTGTCAACCGAACTCAGGGCGCAGCACATTTCGTCAAGGCGACGATTACCGTGTATGACGATCAACAGCGGGTGGTTGCCACCGACAGCGCCTTTGTGACCAAACCCGATCTGCTTCCCGGCGATTCGGCCCGTTTTGAAGTGACCTTTTTCGAGATCGGCGGCAGTGTGGCACGTTACGTGATCACTGTCGAAGGCAAATCGGACGGCTAGCCAATAGGCTATGATTTAGGACAATGACCAAGCAAGCTGTATAGTCTCTTTGACCAGCGTGCGTAAATAGCCTATATGATAAGGTTTAGGAAGCGTGCCGACCACAAATGGTGGTAAGGCTGCCGGGTTGATGTTATCCGAAGTAGCACTACATATTATCACCGGACAATGTGGCCCCGGTTGGCGCGTGTATGCCGCTAAAAATTCGAAGCCGTTCATCACAGGCATATTGAGATCCAATAAGATCAAGCGATGCTGGACAACCGCCACTGTCTCTAATGCTAATTTACCGTTGGCGGCGGTCATTACTAGATAGCCTTCAAGCTTTAAGACTAGTGTGACCATCTCGCATAAATCCACGTTATCTTCGACCACTAAGACAAGCAAAGCTGAGTTGTGGGCAGCCGTTTCATAAACGAGGCTAGCAGTTGTAAGAATTTCCTGAATGATTTGAATAAAAGGTGCGGCAGCAAATGGTTTATGGATGATGCGGATATTCCGACCTGCCAAGTAACCCGCGATATGTGAGGGTAGACTGTTCGGTGCAGCGCACACCAGCACGGGAATAGCGGCAGTACTATCATCCATCTTAAGCTGTTGCAAGAATGCCCAATCTACACCGTTGTGGGGGGTGTCAAAGGCGAGGATGATCAAATCGGGGTTAAACTGCTGGACTACTGCCAGATTTATAGTCGCATACCCTTCGCTAAAAACCTGCCAGCCGGCATGAGTGAGGATGGACATAAATAAATTTTGGACATGCTTATCGTTCTCAATGACCATGATATGCGCTGGCATAATTGTTGTACTTTCATTATTATTTTGCGGTCAGTTTCTCTCCCTTAACAAAATTAGCCAACGCCCCCATAGTACGGCGTTGGCGGTATAAGGCACATATCGTTATCAAGGATGATCAAATCGGGGTGCAGGTAAAACCAAGCGAACAATTCGCAAGTTTTGCGGAGAGGATGTTATGAAATAGCGCTGAAATGTCGTCTGAATTGTAGATAATGCGGATTCGTGTCGACATAGCATACCTAATCTTCTACTAGACAGGCAGCAGATCGATCTCGGCCTTGCTGCGAAGACACGCAAAGGTAAAAAGGATATGACGCTGTTAAGGAGATAGCTTATTTGCTAGTATACAACCGTTTATTAAAAATGCAACTATCTGCTAGTTGGCGCAGTTACACAGGTAAACAAACGGCTTAATGGTTATCTGGTGTGTTATTATCAGGATAAATTGGGATAGTAAGTCAAGATAATCTATGTAAGGAGAATAAACGACTCTATGGAAACCACGAGTTGTAGCGTGCTATTCGTTTGTGCAGGCAACATTTGCCGCTCCCCAATGGCGGAGGGCGTTTTTCAGAAGTTGGTCAACGAGGCCGGACTCAGCGACCAGATCAGCGTCGATTCGGCGGGAACCACCAGTTACCATGTCGGAGATCGAGCGCACATTGACACGCAGCGAATGCTGGAGAAAAACGGGATCAGCTACGATGGTCGGGCGCGAGTGTTAACTCGTGCTGACCTGCAAGCGTTTGACTACATTCTGGCGATGGATAATGATAATCTCGCGGATATACGGTCTATGGGCAAAAGTACGGCAACTGTCGCCCGTTTGCTCGACTACGCGCCTGAGCTTTCCACCCGCGAAGTCCCTGATCCATACTACAACGGTGGCTTCGAGCATGTATACGATCTGGTACTGGGGGGATCAAAAGGGCTATTAGCGCAGATTCGGCTGGAGAAGGATCTGTAGCGCAAACGATTATATGACAATCTACCGTTCCAGATATACCCCCAATTGCTCCTACAGCCCGTTAGGTTAAAGGATAAAGGAATCAACTACGTCACGCTTTAGCGTGACGTTTGCATCTGGACTCCACCTCAACTCCGCATAGCGTTTCAGCCGAGCGGCTTTGGCTTCACGGTCCGACACATCAGGGGTCGTTGATAATAACCCCGTACTTATCCAA
>JBDTVG010000031.1:0-49250 GCA_040007395.1 Chloroflexota bacterium | reverse complement strand
TCATACGGTTGACTTGGTTGCCGCCCGTATAGCTGTACGGGTTGCGCGACATGGCGCTCTCTGCCATGCCCTCGAAGGGGTCACGGGTCAGGAAGGTGCCTGTCGCCGGGTCGAGGTAGCGGGCGTTGAGGTACACCAAGCCATTTGAGTCGGTCGGTGCGCCGGTGTAGCCCAGCGTCGTCGTGGGTGAGATAATCGACATCCCAACTGGATTGTAGTCCACCCAAGCCGTGAATATGCCGCCAGTTCGCCGATAGCATCGTTGATGGGGTTGCCTTCGACATAGTGTATTGTGGGGAACTTACCGATGTGGGGAATCAAACAATAATATGCGGGTAATATGCAGGTCAACACTCTCGAAGGTCGATCACGATTTTCCGATCATGACAATTTTCTACGTTACGAGCTAAATCGTAGTTGTTTTAACGTGCAGTATCGTTTTGCCCCCGTTTTGGAATCGCATTCTTTTTGTTTTCCATTAGCCATTTTTCCCATGCGGTCACATCATAACCAAAATCCTGCTCTGTCCATTCCTTCAGAAGCTTATATGCTTCTTCTGCCGTAAGGTACGCCAAATCCTCTTTGGGTATTCGTTGTTTAAGATTTAATAGAAGCCCTTCGTAAGGCCAATATCGTGACATACAATATCCTCTCTTAAGATAGTTCACCTTTAGTTACCACATTTAGGGCTTATTTTCTCCCACCAATGTCCTTTGTAATGCATGACTACGTATATATGACATCTTGTCTCCGAAACTTTCGGCCCAACCGTTAATATAGTTTTCACTCCCTTGAAGCAAGTCTTCAGGTAAATCTCCAAAATGGATTCGAAGAACTTGTTGTGCGATTTCTTCTGCTGTAACCTCGTTCGCAGCATAGCCAATAGTACCGAAACGAGGTAGCGCATCGTAGGCGGCTTGAACATTACCTTTGAACACGTTATTCAATAAATGATGCCAAGACAAAGCATGAGTGAACTCATGAGCTACATCAAGCATTTGCTTTTGTTCTGGAGCGTCAAGAACGCTGCGATTCAGTAAAATTTTTGTTTCTCCTGTAGATGGGTTCACTCGAAACGCAGGTGATTCCTTCTCGCTTTCGTATACTACTGTATCAACGTAAGTTGAACTGTCGAGTCCGAATAGTCTTGCAGCCTTCTCGACAAGATATTCTGCGCGAGATTGCTCGGGGCTTATTGGCTCTGATTCAGGAATTTCGGGTTTAAATAGTCGAGCGAACCAGCCGCGCTGCATAGTAACTTCATCGATTTCGCTAATTTTGCCAACGGTTTCTGCTTCGATGAAATCCCCTTGCGAAGTCTCCCCATTAAGCGCGGCTAAGCCCGCTGTTGCTCCACCTAGACCCATCAGCCCCAACTGGAGTTCCGTCCCTGAGTAGACTAGGCCACCAACTAACCCATAGGTTCCTATTGATCCGATAACTGCGGCTCCACCCAAGACCGCGAATCCAACGCCCGCTGTGATAGTGAATCCCTCAACACCCGCTCCAGCAAGGCTTCCCAATCTTTCACATAACCATAGTGCTGAATTTGCTGAATTTCGTTGTGGATGGCAAATCCGGCTCCGATAACAATAGCCGCACACACCACGAACGAGAACGGATCGAAGCATTTGCCGCTGCGGTCCGTGCGATTGACCGGATTGCCGCCCGTATAGCTGTACGGGTTGCGCGACATCGAATTGTCTGCCATGCCCTCGAAGGGATCACGGGTCAGGAAGGTGCCAGTCGCCGGGTCGAGGTAGCGGGCGTTGAGGTACACCAAGCCATTTGAGTCGGTCTGCGCTCCGGTGTAGCCGGTACTGTATCAACGAGTCCTGACCCTTGGCTGGTGTCGAGGATTGCGGGCATGATAGGTACCGAGGCCGTGCCGCTACCCGATGCTAACCTGCTGGCAGGATCGTTGAAAACCGCCGCAAAGCCAACAGCCATGTTATGGATTTCAGAATGAGGAGTATTGTGCTAATTTGGAAATCTGTTAACCATATTCAGTTTATTAGCTTATTATGCCCATGTCAGTTTGCTACTATTCAGCGTAAGGAATTACACAGAGTATGTGAAACAGAAAAATTGTATTCATATGGCCGCTTACTGTATAGTGCTATCATCTGTTTCTGTATGTGTTTCTGCTTCGTAATAGCCCTCTCGATCACTAAATATAAGTAAAAACATCCCATCCTCTGACAAAAAGGATAAAGCGCGTCCGTCGAAATATAGTTTGTCTATCCATTCATAGTTATTACTAAAATGAACTTTGGCCCAAGGTGGGATCGCCTGATGGTAATAGTCGAAAAATTTAAAAATGAAAATGCCTTCAATTCGGCACAAAATCAATATATTCCGCATCCAGGATATTATTTCTTCCGCTGGAGCTTTTATTGAAATTCGCCCAAGCAATTTAGTCGGAGACAGGGCACTTGCCCGTCCCGGGGGGCCAAAGCCGACATGTATAAACTCAATAAAACGCACGCCAGGAATAGTACTAAGAACTTCGAGATATGCCTTTTTTGCGTTTTCTTCACGTTCATTCATACATGCCTCTTTTTACCTGTTATATCGTTCTAGGACTTTCGCTCGGTTGGGTCACAATGGCTCAGAAAAGCTCAAATAACTGAGGGTGGGGCAAAGGAATAGGTAGCGAGTGAGCCAATTCAGGTATAGTTTGAAGTGACAAAACGGCAAAGAGTATCGAAAAGGCTCAGGGTAATGATAACGAGAGCGCATCCATTAATCGAGTTATTGGGACTCATCGATATGGTGTGGGAACAGAGCAGCAGTGGTAGTTTAAAGCAGTACAGTGAACAAAGTCTGTTTAAGGTGTATGTGGTGAGTTTGGTCAAACAGTTTTGGAGCCGCCGCGCAGTATGGCGCTATTTAACCGCAACACCGCTGGTGGCGCAAGCGTGTGACACAACGTCTATTTGCCGTGATGGAAATCGTGGATGAGGTGGCTTTCCGCCGTCTGGATGTCCGTGTTGCAGAATTATTGTTAGCAAGGTCTCAAAAACAGAATCCGATTGTCATCACGCATCATGAGATAGCCGCTGAGTTAGGGAGTTCGCGTGAAGTGATCAGCCGGATTCTAGAAACGTTTACCCGTCAAAATGTTATCCATGTCGGGCGTGGTGCAATTGAGGTTATCGATTCGCAAGTGTTGAGAACTTTTGCTTCTCGGTGACTTTATCACAGACAATACAAACCTATCCGCTTATGATACTCCTATCAATCGTAACTAAGATAGGAGAAGTCGAGATGAACCCCTTTGTTGCATTCATGTCTTCAAGTGTTGGCCGGATTGTCCGAATTATTGCAGGCATCGCGCTGATCGCCGTTGGGCTGCTCAGTGTTCAGGGTACGACTGGGATTGTCATTGCCGTCGTCGGCCTATTATCGCTGGTCGCTGGCTTGTTCGACTTTTGTGTGTTCGCACCCTTGTTCGGCGCTCCCCTCAGCGGTGCAAAAGTCCGCGCTGCGAAATAAACGTCAGCTTGAGGCGTAGAATCGACTTTACGATAGAACATGCCGAATTACAGCCTGCGATAGGTGTACTGTACTGGCTCGTGCTGGCTACAAAGTACAACAAAGGGCGTTTTTCGGCTGCTCATGCCGCTCGGCGGTAAATGTGATGAAGCCCCCTAAGATCGGAAATGTGACAATGGGCCGGGAGGTATCCGATACTGATGAGACAGGTTCCAAAGGAACGGGAATGCGCTGACCAAGACCTTGGTGCGGGCGCTCCTCGTTGAAATAGGACACATACGCCTTGATCATACGGTACAGATGCTATTGGTTCAGCACAAACAGGTGATCCAAGCGTTCACGACGCACCGATTTTTGGAAGCGTTCGCACACTGCGTTGGCGTTGGGCGCGGCCACCGGGGTTTTGAGCACTTTGATCTTGGCTCCGGCTGCTGCTCTGGCAAACTCAGCGCCATATTTGCCGTCGTTATCGCGAATAAGATACGTCCGATGTGGAATCGACATTGACAAAAAAGGAGGATTGACCAAGATGAGAAGTATCCCTACCTCACACAAAGGACAACCCTCCCATGAGTACAAGTATAGACATGGTGAGCCTGCTGACAATCATTTTCGTCATGGTCGATGATTGGTGTATCAACAAAGGACAAGAACTGGTGCAGAGCAAACCAGGCGCAAAACCAGAATTTAGCGATAGTGAAATGCTGACCTTGATGCTGACCCAAGATTTTGTGCCTTATCCAGGGGAGACACAATATGTGGGCTATATACGCGCTAATTATCATGGCGAATTTCCGAAGTTGGTCGACCAGAGTCAGTACAATCGTCGTGCCCGAAACTTGGGAAAGATGGTCGAGCATTTGCGTCAAGAATGGTTGAGGGCACTTGGCGTAAACAAGCCCAACCAATTGCTGCTGGATACGAAGCCAGTGCCTGTGCTGGGCTATAAGCGCACTAAAGCACACAGTGAGTTCGCTGGGAGTGCTGGCTATGGTCATTGCGCTGCCCGCCAACTGAACTACTTTGGCTACACATTGGTCATGTTGACGACGGTGGATGGCTTGCCAGTCGTCTATGACTTGGTCAGCGCCAATACTGACGAACGCTCTGCCGCTGAAGTCGTCTTGCAACAGGTCAGCCATTGTGACATCTTTGCTGACAAAGGTTTTATCGGTGACGACTGGCAAGCTGACATGCTCCAGCAGACTGGCAACCGGGTCTGGACGATGAAACGTGCCAATCAAGCGCTCCAAAATCCGCCTGAATTTGACCGCCTTTTGGGCAGCATTCGCGAGCGTATTGAAGGCACTTTTCACTGCATTCAGAATACCGGTCGCAATATTGAACGACTGTTGGCAAAAACGGTGCATGGTTTATGCACTAGAGTGGTTCTCAAAGTCACTTGTCTGGTCCTTAAACGCCTATTGCGCTGTCATTTCGCCATCGATGTTCAATCGTTCGAGCTTTTATCGATTTAGAATTCACATCTGGCGTAAGATAGTTTTTTCGTTGGTTTAGTTTGAGAAAAGCCCGTGTTGGCTTTCGCGTCGTCGAACAGACTCGGAGAAGGTACGGACACGGAAAAACTCGCCAAATTCCGCGAAATCCGCGATCAGATCGATTCCAACATTCGAGAGTGGATGCTACAGTACAAATTGAAGCAGTTAGACATCCGGCAGCGGCAAGAATAACTCCGTACTGGATGGGCAGGGTCGTAAAGATGAAAGCTTTGGATCCGTAGTTGTCGCTTCTCTTGCCAGGCCAAACTCGGTTTGGCCTGGCAACTTGTTTTATAGAACCTATTATCTTAAATGATCAGATTAAACAGATAACCAGTGAGCGTGATAGCCACAGCAAGCACCAGTACAAAAATGGCTATTAGTCGCGGTTTCAGTACACGACGCAAGATGATCATCTCTGGCAGGCTCAGGCCGACAACTGCCATCATAAACGCCAGCACAGTGCCAAGCGCAGCACCCTTTTCCATCAACACACTGACGACAGGCATAATCCCGGCAGCGTTCGAGTACAGTGGTATGCCAAGTAGGACGGCTGCCGGAACAGACCACCACGCGTGCTTGCCCATGATTTCAACCAGGGCGCTTTCTGGCACATAGCCGTGAATACCTGCGCCCACTGCGATTCCGATGATTACATACAGCCAGACTTTGCCGATAATCTCACGGGTGGATTGCCAGGCCGTGTCGAAGCGCTGTGTCCAAGTTGGCTTGCCCAAGTCAGGATTGCCCTGTGCTTTCATTTGCCAGACAAAATCCTCGACATAGCGTTCCAACTTCAACCGTCCAATAATCACACCCGCTATGATGGCAATTACCAGGCCGGAGAGGACATATAACCCGGCGACTTTCCAGCCGAACATGCCAAAGAGCATCGTCAAGGCGACTTCGTTGATGAGCGGCGCAGCGACCAGAAACGAAAAGGTCACTCCGAGCGGAATACCCGACTCGACAAAGCCAATGAATAACGGGACGGCAGAGCACGAGCAAAATGGTGTGACAATACCCAGTGAGGCTGCCATCAGATTACCAACCCCCTCGCGTTTCCCTCCGAGGAAGGCGCGCGTTTGCTCTGGACTGAAAAACGAGCGAATGACTGTGATGAGAAAGATCATCCCGCCAAGCAGCAGCAATATCTTGGGAACATCATAGAGGAAAAAAGCGATGGACTCGCCAAGATGCGAATCAGCAGGAAGCCGCAACAGATCGAAGGTCAGCCAGTTTGCCAGAGGCTGAATGGCATTATAGGCTGCGTACCACAGGATTGTCAGAATAGCCACGATCCCGATGGCGTTGGTGTCTGTTTGACGGGAAGGAACTTCAGACGAAAACAGATGGCTCATTGTAGAACCCTCTCAACTACATTCAAAAGAGCGAATATATGATAGGCAAAAAAAGGGCAGTATGACCGCCCCTGACTTACCCAGCTAACCAGTTGGCAATCTCAGCTTCACTGGGGATGCGTCCAGCCGATACCAGTTTGCCGTTCACGACTAGCCCCGGTGTAGACAGAATGGGCCATTCCATGATTTCGGCAAAATCTGTTACTTTTTCAATCTCTGCCGTTAGCTGACCTCTCTCCACGACTTTACACACGGTGGCTTCCAGTCGTTTGCAGTTGGCGCAGCCTGAACCAAGCACTTTCACGTTTATCATGAGTTTTCAGTTCCTTTGTTCAATCACTTTTGGTGGCACATCTAGGGCAAGGACATGCTGTTTGTGGCGCATTGAGAGGACTTCGCGAGATTTCCATTCCGACCATCGCGCGCCCGACATCAATCAACGCAAACACTTCGGGACGAACAATCCGATAGTAGATGTTCAGCCCGTCGCGGTGATCCTGAATCAGCCCGGCTTCGCGCAGAACAGCAAGCTGCTGCGAGATGTAGGCTTGACGATAACCCAGATTGGCTTCAAGATGACAGACACATTGTTCGCCGTTGCGCAAAATATCCAGGATGGCGATGCGAGCTGGATGGACTAACGCCTTGAAAAGCTGGGCTAACTGCTCTTGCTTCTCTTCCTCTGTCACAATCTTAGATGACTCTCGACTGGCTAACACGATAGACATTGCCCTCGCTGCTGACACTATATTCATAGTTTTGCATGTAGCGGGAAGTTATATAAGTGACAGTTGTCACAAGTCATTCTGACAAAGGACATATTGTGGCGGCAGTTAATGCCTATTGTGGGAAATCGCTGAGGCTAACGTCAAAGTGCTTGATATTAGCGGCGACCAAAGTGGCAGCCGTCCAAGTGCAGATATAGTGGGGCTACAGACACACGCAGTTCGCCGCCTACGCGAGCGTTCCTGACCGCGTTAAACTGACGCTATCTTTCCTTGAAGTCACTCATCGACCAATCTGATAGGTGAACTGCCATACAATTCAGTAGATGTTTCAAATGACAGAGAATTCTTTCGCGCATCATATCATTATACTGGTCGGTAGAACGCCCTAGTGTTAGATCCCTAGATACAGGCTAGACTGCCTTCAACCCTCATTGGCATTCAGCCAGCCCGTTGACATCAGCATAAGCACGGAGTTAAGCTTCTAGGTCCATAGATGCCGCAGGTAATTGCGTAAGTTTCGGCTATGCGGCATGGGCGGGATCTCCTTACGGAACCTGCTTATGAGAAAGCAAAACAGATTCAATGATAAAGATTGCCTTTCCAACAGACGATGGCGAAATGATCAGCGCTCATTTTGGGCGTGCCCCGCTCTTCGTTGTCGTAACAGCCAACGGGCCTGAAGCGCCTCAATTCGAGAAGCGCGACAAAGCGTTTCATGGCAGTGCCGAACAAAGCCCCGCTAATCACACGCACAATCACAATTCCATGTTTGAGCCAATTGCTGACTGCCAGGTGCTTATCGCTGGCGGCATGGGGCAACCTGCTTATGAACACGCGATCGCAGCCGGTCTGAAGGTGTTGCTCACTGACCAAAAGTCGATCACACGCGCGCTCGCGGCATATAACGATGGGCAGCTGATCTCTGATCCCCGCCGCATCCATCAACATCGCTGAATGTTTAGTAACTGGCACGCATCCGACAGTTTAAGTTTTTCGGAGGCGACCAGATTCTCAACAGTATATAACCCACCATCAGCCACAACATCCAATCGTCTGAGCAGACGCTGAGCGTGCAGAAATTCGACAGCTCGACCAATTGAGCAATTTCATCGAGGTCGGCGATCCTGATATTGTTCAAGGGCTTCCAGAACAACTAGGCGTGGTCGTGTCCGGCCTGTGGGCAGCATTTCGAAGTGCTTCAATCTCTTCCTCATCACTACACTTTAGTTCGTACTCTATGCTCACCAATTTTTACCACGGGGTGTTTGTGTCTCGTTTGTATTACTTTAGTTGATATTCGTCCACTATAATGGTACATTGTATGAAATGAATCTTGCTAATTGGCCGGATTTCCAAAAGTGAGGAGTTATGCCGAAATACCTGGCTGTTTTGCCGCTTGTTTTTGTCATGCTTCTGTCACAGCTGATAGTGCTTGCCAGGCAGGCAGTCGTGTATGCTGTTCTATTCTATATGCCGACATGCCCACATTGTCGCTACGTGATCGACAACTTTTTGCCCCAGTGGAACCAGGAGTTTGGTGACCAGTTCAAAGTGCTGATGGTGGATGTAAGTACTGAGCAAGGCAAAACGCTCTACTTTGCAGCTTCTGAAACACCGGGGATAGAGATTACGAGCTTCGGCTGCCCACCCTTATCCTCGGTCGCGCAGTATTAGTCGGCGATCAGGAAATTCCAGAACGTTTGCCGGTATTGGTTCGTGACGGATTAGCCCAGGGCGGAATAGATCTCCCGCCAATCAGCGGTCTGCGAGACGCTTATTCGCATGAACTCGCTGGTCCGACCCTTATGCAGCGTCTGGCAACCGATCCGTTTGCCAACGGTCTGGCAATTGGAATTCTGCTGGCATTAACCCTGAGTGCCATGGCTATGCTGTTTTCCATACGAATACTGAACGTCGCGAGCTGGATGCAAGGCAACCTCACCTGGTTATTTGCTCTGATAACCAGTCTGGTGGCAACAGCGTTGGCGAGTACACTGCTCCTCAAAGCGTCTGGACCTGAGCTTGTACTAAAAGGCGGCATAACGTTAGCTCTGGGCATCGAGACAGTAGGAATTGCGTTGAATAGGCGCGCCATCCAAAACAAGGATCAGACGTTTGGCTTTCTCGTTCCGCTCGTTGTATTGGTGGGCATAGCCATTGCCGGGTATCTCAGCAGTGTTGAGGTATCGAGTAGCGAAGCGCTCTGTGGCCTCGTGGGAGATTGCAATGCAGTTCAGCAGAGTCCTTATGCCCGTCTCTTTGGCATTTTGCCTGTAGGGATCATGGGGATTGTTGGATACATAGGTATTCTATTTTCTTGGCTCATCGGAAGGCTGGATCACACGCCGCGAGCGCGATTAGCACAAATTGGATTGCGCGCTATAGTACTATTTGGTGTAATTTTTTCCATTTACCTGACGTTCCTGGAGCCTTTCATTATTGGAGCCGTTTGCGCGTGGTGCCTAACCTCGTCCGTAATCATGTTGCTATTGCTGTGGCTCACTATGGCTGACTTTGGATACACAATTACTGTCCGAAATGTCCATCAACTCAAAGCAGCAAGAAGCTGACGAAAGCACAGACTCTGTATATGAATCAGCAACTTGAACCTAACGTCGGATTAAGATTGCGGATGTTGCGCGTACGGCAAGGGCTTTCTTTACGTGCGTTAGCTCAGCAATGTGGTTTATCAGTCAACGCAATCAGTCAGATTGAGCGTGGTGAACACTCTCCTACCGTTTCATCTCTCCACTTGCTGGCAACTGCGCTAAATGTGCCAATTACTGCCTTCTTTGAAGACTCCCGCGATCAAATGACAATTCTCGTCAGGCATGATCAGCGCTTACGGTCTCAATCCGATGGGTTTATTATGGAAAGTTTGGGCATCGGCCTAGCCGATCAGCAGCTTGAACCATTCCTCGTGGTTGTCGAACCAGGAGCACGAAATGCCACAGATCCAATAACGCATTCGGGTGAGGAATTTGTGTACTGTATCGACGGAATCATTGACTATCGTGTGGGGGATGAACTCTATCAGTTGGAGGCAGGCGATAGCCTACTATTTGAAGCTGTTCAGCCTCACAGCTTCTCCAACGCTGGGCACCAATCGGCAATACTTATCATGATTTTCCAAACGGCTCAGGGTAGTCAAATGGCAGGCCGCCAGCATCTGGCGACTTGAGCCTTATGCGAGTTTCTCAAGTAGCTCGCGCAATCCCCGCAATTGTTCCATGAGGTTGTGCGTATTACGAGTATATTCGAGTGTGAGCACTGAAGGTCTCGTTTGCGCCAAAACTTCCCAAAGAATTGCGTAATCCTCATCGAGTAGCGTGTCATGGACATCGACGAGTGTGTTTCCGACCCAACGTGGTCCGCTGATATGAATCTGCTTCACTTGTTCGAGTGGCAGGTGCGCCAAATAGTCCTTGAATTCACATCCCAGGCGCGCGGCACTCACACGAGCGTGGGCAATATCGAGGAGTAGGCCGACCTGTGTTTCGTGCAAGGCCTCGGCAATGAACGCCGGTTCACAGATGAATTCGTAAGCACCGCCGGGATTGTAATCAAGGTTTTCGATGATGAGTGGAACCGAAATAGAGTCTGCAAGTGCGGAAAGGTTGCGGCAGACGTTCTCAAACACCTCACCGCGTGACAGAACACCAGATCGCGGTTTCATTACCTGGTCAAAACTGACGACTGCCGCACTAAAGCCCAGATGAACACTCAACCAAGGTGCACCCGTCATCTTGAGTGCTTTACGGGTAATTTCCAGAGCGTGTTGGTTCTCCAGAGCATTCGGATGCGCCAGGGACCAGTCCCACAGGCTGTTGTGGAGCAGCATGGGCGGGGAGAAAGCCTCGACTGCCGATTCCATGAGCGGTCCGCTTGTTTCGAGGTAATCCACCTCAATTTCTCTGGACCCGAGCAATTCTCGCACGAGCGGTTTGTCCGCAACTGCCAAAGCAATCACAATGAGCGGTCTCTCTTGCTAGTCTTTTTTATCAGCTTCGGGCTTTGCTTCTGGCAAAAATCCCTCCAGGTGGAAGGTGTGGTAAAGACGCTGTCGCAGGTGTTCTGGCATCTCTGGCTGAGGCAGTGCACGGTACAGTGAAATCGTTCTTTGCAATGAATCGACGACCACTTCACAATCGGCACATTCGGTCAGGTGCCGCTCGATTTCTTCACACAGTGCCACTGAGGCTTCATGGTCGAGGTAGAGTGACAAATCCTGAAGAAAGTCCTGACAGCGTTTCTCAGCATGGCTATGTTCTGGCATGGCTATATCCGTTCTGCAAAGTAATCTGACAGACGTTCACGCAGCCACAGACGCGCCCGGTGCAAGCGCTGTTTGACCACATCTGTCGAAACACTGAGCGTATCTGCACAATCCTGAGTCGAGACTCCTTCCAGTTCACGCAGTACAAATACGGCACGAAGTGCATCAGGAAGGTCACGAATAGCTTGTTCCAATTGCGAGCGCATCTCTTCAGTCTGGAAATCTTGTTCAGGCAAACAACACCAGTCCAACAACTGCTCCGGGACGGTGACCGCCCCGTTCTCTTGCAAAGCATCTTCCACCGAAATCATGGGGCGTTGCCCGCGATGTCGCATCATGGCAGCATTATAGACTATCCGGTAGAGCCAGGTACGCAGCTCAGACCGCCCTTCAAATGAGTCAATCGCTTTGAAGGCTTGCAGAAATGTCTCTTGCACGAGGTCTTCAGCATCCCGTTCGTCGTGCATGAGCCGCAGCGCCAGCCGATAGATACCCGGCGCGTGCAGCTCGATACACTCTGCACAAGCGGATTTGTCCCCAGCGTGGATGCGGCGAAGCAATTCTTGTTCTCGGGCTGATTCTTGGCGTGACTCGTTCATCTTCACCTGACTATTCTTCCTAACACTCACACTATGATGACACTTTGTCTCTCTGTAATACAGTGTCTAACGTCAGGTTTATGCCAGTCAGGTTGCAGCACTTTGTGACCGTGTAGATGTTTTTCAGCAGCAATTGCCGCAACGACACCATCTGCCGCCGCGATAACCGCCTGCTTGACATGGCTGCACAGCAAATCGCCGACGGCATACACATCGGGGATCGTGGTTTGCATTTCTCGGTCAACCCGCAGATAGCCTTCGGCGGAAGTGTCAAGTTGCCCCATCAGATAGTCAAGGATCGGCTTACCACCTTGCAAATAGATGAAGACACCTGAGACGGCCACGATATCTTGCCGTCCATTTCGAGCGCGAACGGCAACACCTTCGACCTACGACAATCCTTCAATCCGACTCACGTGTGTTGCCAGCCGCATCTCGACAGCGGGATGAGCCAGAATTTTCTGAAGCAAATGTGGACTCGCCTTAAGCTCGGGGGTTGGGCAGACGAATACCACCTTTGAGGCAAATTTGGTTAGGAAGAGGGCTTCTTCAATGGTCTCATCATTGTTGCCGACCACCGCCACTTCTTTATTGCGAAAAAATGCCCTATCGCATATGGCGCAATAGCTGACGCCGTGTCCCAACAATTCCTGCTCGCCGGGGATAGTGCCCGTCCGCCCCATCGAGCCGGTCGCCAGGATAACGCTTCGAGCAAAAAATGTCCCAGTCCCAGCCTAGATGGTCTTCAACTCACCGATCAGGTCGAGGCCCACCACCTTGTCGCGCAGAAACTCGGCACCAAATGATTTGGCCTGTTCGCGCATTGTCGCCACAAGGTCTGCGCCGGATATTGGTCCCGGTAGGCCGGGGGAGTTGCTTATCTTGCCCGTGATACCCAACGCACCAGCGGTCAAACCTTTATCAATCACCAGCGTGCGCAGGTCGGCACGGGCCGCATAGATTGTGGCTGATGTGCCTGCTGGGCCACCACCAATAATGACCACATCATAGGGATCGGGTTGTGAGAGGCTGAATGGTAACATCGTGGCACACCCCTTTTCTTATCGGGCGACGGCTTCTTTCACGCGCTTGAGCAGCATGGCTTCAGGTACTGCCCCTTCGATGAAGATGTCCTCATTGATAACGGTGCGCGGCACACCCATCACTTGATATTTCGTCGCCAGGTGCGGGAATTCGGTGGCTTCGACCATATCAGCGCGGATCAGGTCACTTTCCATCGCCAGCTTGTGGGCGAGCAGCACCGCCTGCGGGCAGTAAGGGCAGGTAGGCGTGACAAACACTTGGAGGTGCACAGGTTTGGTGAGCTTGGCTGCCCAGCGTTTGGCCTCGTCAGATAAGCCACTCTCGCCTGAACCAATCATCATGATGTCGTGTACCAGCGAACTGAATTCGTAGCCAGACGGGATGCCATAGTAATGAATACCGTAGTCTTTGGGCTTATCACCACCCAGCAGCACGACGGTCGCCGGAATTTGCTCAACACCATATTGAGTCGCCAGTTCTTTTTGGGCGACGAAATCGTGAATTTCCAGCGAAATCTTCGGCGAGAGTTCCGCAATTTCCTCGGCAATCTGCCGTGTTTCGCGACAGTAATCACATTCAAAAGTTCGCGTGAAGACGACCAGCTTAACCGGATGGAGCAGGCTCTTGGCAAATTCCTCGGTGAGATATTGCTTATCTTTATCCTGTAGCAGTGCCATGAAAAACCAGCTCCTCTTGTTGTTCTTTAGCTTTCACTCTGTTTAGATGCAACAGCTTGAGAAAGGTGACAGCCTATTGTTTTTCGAGGAATGACAGATATCACCAAAAGCGTTGTCAGTTGTCACCTGGCAGGGGTACAGAGGAAAGCATTTGATACTGTCATGCTTCAAATCTAGAGAATGGTTGTCGAGTTAGTAAATATCTGCAGGTGTTTTGCAGATCGCGGTTCTAGACTGAGTTCAATCGAAGGAACCATATTGGAGGAACCCATGAAAAACCTACTCAAACTCAGTCTTGTAATGGTCGCTATCGTTGTTGTCGCGTTGTTCTCGGTGGGCTTAACCGCTAATGCACAAGGCCCTGTAGGCGGTGGACCCGGCGGCATGATGGGTGGACCACAAAATTCGCTCGTCGCCGTTGCCGCGACTACCCTTGGCATGACGCAGACGGAACTGGTCACGGCGCTGCAAAGCGGCAAAACGATTGCAGATGTTTCCAAAGACAAGGGTGTTGCTCTGGACAGAATCGTGGACGCATTTGTCACGGCGCGGCAAGTGATGTTGAAGACAGCGGTCAGCAATGGTCGTCTGACGCAGGCGCAAGCAGACAGCATGATTAGCCTCATGAAGACCCACGTACTCGCACAACTCAGCCAGCCGTTTACCCCACGTGGGATGGGGTTCACCGATACAGACAATGATGGTCAGTGTGATAACTGTGGCATGATGGGCGGCCAGGGAATGCGCCAGCAGGGCGGTATGCGCCGAGGGCGGTAACTGTAGCATTTGGTGGGCGACAAAATGTCGCCCTTCTTTGATTTACTAGAAGTAGTTGTGCATAAAAGTGAGGCGCGATGGCAAAACGTATTTTAGTCGTCGATGATGACAAACAGATCGTCCGGCTGGCCCGTTCCTTTTTGGAACAGGCCGGCTTTTCCGTTTTTATTGCTTATGATGGTGAGACTGCGATGCAAGCTATTCGCGGAGAGCGCCCCGATCTGGTAGTTCTGGACCTGATGCTGCCAAACCCGGATGGCTGGGAGATCACGCGTCGTATCCGCGCCGACAAAAAGCTGTACACCATCCCCATCCTGATGCTGACCGCCAGGGTTGAGGATGCGGACAAAATCGCGGGGCTGCAATTGGGAGCCGACGATTATCTGACCAAACCTTTCAATGGCGGAGAACTCGTGGCTAGAGTCAACGCCATCATGCGGCGGGCTGCCGGGCTGTTAACGCCTTCCAACATTCTGGAATGTGGCGACCTGCGCGCCGATCTGGATCAGAGCTCAGCCACTTTGCACGGGCAACCGCTCGACCTCACCCCTTCCGAGTTTGCGATACTGGCGACGTTAATGAAACGTCCCAATCATGTGCTGAGTCGCACCGAACTCATCGAGAAGGCACTTGGCTATGCCTACGAAGGGCTAGATCGCACCCTGGACAGCCATATCCGCAACTTGAGAAAAAAGCTAAAACATGAGGACTATATCGAGACTGTCATCGGCGTTGGGTATCGTCTGCGTGAAGAACCAAAGGATTGAGCAATGGACCGTCTCTGGGGTCGGTTGACGTTAGCGTTTGTCGCCGTAATCGCGGTCACACTGCTCACCGTGGCAGTGTTGGCTTCGCAAGGGGTCGGCACTGATTTCCAACAATACCTTACACGACGAGATGAACTGGCTGACACGGGTTTGCTAGACAGACTGGCAGTTTTCTACCAGCAGAACAGGAACTGGGATGGGGTAGATAGTGTGGTTGGCAATCAGGGGCCAGGTAGTGGACAGGCGAGGGGCATGATGCGTGGACACCCCTCGATGCTGGTCGCCGACTCGCAAGGGCAAGTTGTCTATGATAGCCGCAATGAGCGTTTGGGGACTGTACTTACAGGCAGCGAAAGTGATCTAGCGCTCCCAATCCTGAACCGTGATGTGACTGTTGGGTTCTTCTTGATGCTCCCAGGACAAGGTGGCATGATGCCAGCCGACCAGAATTTCTTGAATAGATTGCAAGGAACTCTGCTGATTGCCGCCCTGATAGCGGGTGGTGTTGGCATTGCCTTTGGCCTTATCCTCAGCCGCACGGTGGCGAAGCCGCTCTCGACAGTGGCGACAGCCGCTGCCAGCTTTGCTGCACAGAATTGGAGCCAGCGCGTTCCGGTGCAGGGTTCAGGCGAGGTTCGACAAGTTGCTACTGCCTTTAACCGGATGGCCGATTCGCTCGAACAGGCTGACCAGGTACGTCGTAATTTGATGGCTGACATTTCGCATGAACTGCGCACGCCGCTCACCGTTATGCAGGGGACACTTCACGCCATGATCGATGACGTATACCCGATTGATAAGGCTAACCTCACAACCGTTTACGACGAAACGCGACTGTTGGGTCGCCTGGTCGATGATGTGCGTGAACTCGCTCTGGCAGACGCTGGACAGCTAACGCTGGTATTGCAGAATACTGAGCTAAATTCACTGGTTCGGAACGCAGTCAACACCTTTGCTATCGCCGCTGATGCTAAAGGTTTACTGGTGACCACGACAATTCCCGATGAGGTGCTTGTGGTTAAAGCCGATCCAGATCGTTTAAGCCAGGTTCTCCATAATTTGTTGGCAAACGCGCTTCGGCACACAAACGAAGGCCGCATCTGCATCTCAATTACTACCCAGTCTGAACAGTCGAAGGTCCGTGTTTCCATCTCGGATACTGGCGAGGGCATCCTGGCAGAAGACTTGCCGCATGTCTTTGATAGGTTCTATCGTGGTCGTTCTGGCGCTATCGAGAGAGGGTCTGGATTGGGGTTGCCAATTGCCAAGACCTGGATTACGGCTATGCATGGTGAAATCGGTGTGGACAGTGAAACGGACAAGGGAAGCGAATTTTGGTTTACGCTTCCCGTTCTGACAAACTAACTCGCTGGATTACTCCTCATCGCTGCAAGGATTCAACCACCGTTTGTGCCTGGGCGACTTCGGTGAGTAATCCCTGCTCGACCAGCGTTTTTACCTGTGTGCTCGGGTCTATATCGGGCGGCAGCTATAATCCCGATAGCAGCGCATCAAGCCCGACGACACATTGGCCGCTGATCTCACGAAGGGTCATTTTGCCTTAATCTGGTTGGCAGGCAGCACCTGACCTTCCGGCAACAGTGTGGCGCTCGGTTTCACAATTGTCTCCAGAGTGGACAGTATTGTCGGTTGCATTGTCGGTGTAATGGACGGACTTATGACAGTGGCAGAGGCCTGTCCGGCGCCTGATCTTGGAGTCAGCGCATCACGGACCGTCGTGGTTTCAAAGCCAGGGACAAGCCCTTCCAGGTCTTTTAGCGCCGTTGTAGGGGGTACATCGGCAGGAACGCCAAGGAGCGGATACAGTTCATCTTTGGAAATCTGGAACCCATCCATCACCTGCTGCAACGTCATCCAGCCCTTGATACCCTCAATCGCCAGATTCTCGGTATCCACCGTTGTGCGACCTGTGACAATTCAGCCTCCGGTCAGTTGTGCGACGACTATCGTTCCAACAAATATCACAATGAAAATTCCTAGGACAAACAGTGGATTAATCCGCATGAAAAACCTCCTTCGTATTCCGTAGTAAACGCCGACCAGTGCTGCGCATAAAATCCAACCAGACGGGAGCAAGCTTTACGCCGAGGGCATCATGTCGTGGACAGGTATCAACACAGGCCAGGCAGCCAATACAGTCGCTGCTGATCACTGTGGCGGTTGCCACCGGAAGTTTGACCGGGCAAGGGCGTTCACACAGGGAACAACCTTTGCAGGCGCTGTCTGTCCGCCGAATACGCAGCAAGCAGAACTTCCCTAGCAGGCTGATCGCGCCACCGAGCGGGCACGCATAACGACACCAGGCACGTTCAACGAACAACGAAAGGACCAGAACGACGACTGTCGTCACGTAGGCAGTTCCTTCGACGGCTGGATTGAATTCAAAAAGCCAGCTCAGACCGAACAGCGTGCGATACGGGTCAAAATCGGCAAACTATAGTTTGACTGCCACAATGGTTTGATACAGGATGAGGCCAAGTACTAGATAGCGTCCATAGCACAGGATGCGGTCCAATCGTGCAGGTACTTGGATTTCGGGAAGATGCAGTTTGCGACGCACCCATGTCAGGAAGTCCTGTACCGCACCAAATGGACAGACCCATCCACAAAAAGCGCCGCCCGCAACCAGCGTGCCGAGCACCAGGGCAATTAGCAAAATGACGTTTGATTGGTGCGTCTTGGGCACATACTGCCCTGTAGAGAGTGCCCGCCACAGTGTTTCCAGTCCACCAAATGGACACAGTGCATCGATGGGAGCAGTAGTGCCATCATCGGTAGCAAAGTGGTGTATTACACTGCTATAGAGAATTAACGCGACAAAGATTCCCTGTGTGATGTGCCGAATGCGCTGGGTCCAAACGATGCGGTTGCGCCATGCGACAGTCGGGGTGGGTTGTTTTATGGGCTTTAGGCGGATGGTAGGCGGCTGTAGGGTTTCCATGGGCTTGCTCCTCGATTCTTTGACAGCGGAATTAATTCGTATTTGATTGCAGTCTAGCCGCCCAATCTGCAAAACATCTGCACATGGGGCATACGAATTCTGTTCCTAAACTGAGCCAAGAATCAAAAACAGACCAAGCCCTAGCGTAAGAGCTTGGTCTGTTGATATTCAGGGAAAATCGGGTAATGGTCAGTTAGGAATTCTTGAACGCAAGGATCTGAACAACAGCACCACGTCCGTTGTGGTGGATGCCTTCATTCACCTCGCGTTCTAGCTCGGCAGCGATTTCAAAGTGAAGGCCAGCCAGTTCCCGTTTCAGACTTTCCAGGTCAGGCAATAGATCTGGGTCTTGTGGACCACCCGTTTTGAATGCCAATTGTTTCGGTGTGTAGGCTTCGAGCAAGAGACAGCCACCGGGGCGCAATCCCGCCACTACCCGCCGATGTACTTCAGCTCGCTGCGCCGATGGTAGATGGCAAAAGATGGAGATAATGGCGTCCCAGCTATTGGGTTCAATCTGGAATTGCGCCAGATCGGCCACAACAGTTGTTATCTGGACCGAACGCTCGTGGGCTAAGCGTTGAGCTTTTTCGAGGCCAACGACAGACGAGTCAACGCCAGTTACCTCGTAGCCCTGCGAAGCAACATAAACAGCGTTGCGTCCTTCGCCTTCCGCCAGCGACAACACCCGACCTTTGGGAATCCGATGCACATGTTGTTTCAGAAACTCATTCGGTTCAGTGCCGTAAACATAGCCTTTTGAGCTATAACGAGCATCCCACATTCAGTTTTCCTCATACTCCCTGGTAATGGTACTACTTCGGAAGGGGCATTCTGATAACGATATTGTTCTGCTGCCCGTTGTTAGGAATTACTTTCCTCTTGTGATGGCATATCGGGCGTGCTGCCAACCAACCATTCCACCTCGCAGATTGATCGCTTTATAACCTGCGCTGGCTAGCTGCCTGGTTGCCATGCCGCTGCGAGAACCCGATGCACATACGCACAGAATTTCTCTATCCGTTGGTAACTCTTTCACTCGTCGGCCCAACTCACCAAGCGGAATGAGGATCGCCCCCTCAATGTGTCCCATCTGGTATTCTTGCGGTTCGCGAACATCCAGAATAAACAGCGGCTCGTCGCTGCCGATGCGTGTATTGGCTTCGGCGGCAGACAATTCATTGCGACCATTGTTACCGAAAATTGCCTTCAACTGATTCAAGGTGCTGTCCTTTGACTATTATCCTGCGTTTAGTTGACGAGTGGTAATCCAGCGCCAGACCAGGCGATGAGGCCACCTTGCATATCATAGATTTGCGTGTAGCCTGCTTTGTCCAGAATATTGGCCGCTTGTCCACTACGGTTGCCGCCGTGGCAGTAAACGATAACGGGCTTGCCATGAGGAACCTCAGTGAGCTGATCTGGCAATGTCTGGACCGGGATATTGATTGCGCCGGCGATATGACCACTGGCATATTCGTCCGCGGTCCGCACATCTATCAGGACATGGGAGACGTTGGCGAACTGCTGTTGATATTGTTCTGGCGTGATTTTCTGTGCTGTGACCGTCGCTGGTCTGGACAACACGAAAATGGCGGCAACAATGGCTAATACTGCCACTGCCGCAACAACAATGAGAACTGTCCCATTAGAATTCTGTTGCTGGCTTTTGCCCTTGCTCACGTGGGAATTCCCTTTCTGATGCTGAGGGTCATTGGGCGAGGAGATAAAACGTGCATGATGGTCAGACAGTTGTTAGGTAGCAGTACGCCTGCATATTAGCCATTCTGCTATAATGCGCAGCAGATTCATTACAGCAGAAAACAATTTGTTACTGGGCTGTGCCTTCCGGTATCTCAACCGTAGTTTTGACGAAGAACACGGGATTTTCTAAGGTCAGGTGGACAGGGCATTTGCTTGCTATTGACAGCAATCTGGCCTTCTGGTCTTCCGTCAATGGCCCTTCAAAGGTTATCTTTTCGCGGATTTCATGGACAAACGCCGCGTCACCTGTATAAGCTGGATAATCCTCTTGGCGGATACGCTCCATTTCAAGCTCGACAGAGATGCCCTCCATCGGCCAGTTTTTCCGCTGAGCATAAGCTTTTGTCGTTACGGCGATGCAGGCTCCTGCCGTGCCCAGGAGTAACTCCATCGGTGTAGGTCCCGTGTCAGTCCCGCCATCTTGAACAAGCTCATCAGCAATAATTGTGTGTTGGCGGATGTTAATGGCAGTGCGATACCCTTGTTCTGAATGTACCATAATCTTGCTCATGAAGTTCTCGCTGCTCCTTAATTTATTCGTGGATGATGTTCGACACTTGACCGGACATCCTCTATTGGGCGTCCGGTCTGCTAAATGATGAATAGACGTCGACTACTTTGCGCCTCGGATCGCCTTTCCGGAGAAAGATGCGCCAAAGAGCGGTGCAAAAACACAGAAATCTAGGAGGCCCGCAAGCAGTGGTACGAGACCGCCCACTGCCAGAATGATGCCAGATGTATTCTGTACGACCAACAATCCGACGCCAATAAGCGCGATCCCCGCCACGATACGCACCACACGCCCTGTGGTACTTGCCAGGAAATTTATGAGCGACATAACGATTTCTCCTCATTTTTGAATAGGTGAACAGATCCTTTGTTCCACCAGACCTGTTCAATAGCTTATATTTAGTTAGATGCAGGGAACTTCAAAAGGTGACATCGGGTTCAGGATTTCTATGACGATCCGTTGAGAAGCAGCAGCGGGGGAAACGTCAGATTTCAGAACGCAGACTGGGGTAGGGCAATTTTATCGGGTATGCTTTCATCGCAAATCTCAAGAAAGCTGAACCGATGAACTGTCCCCATTGTCAGTCAACCAACACCCGCCACTATCAAAAACGAACCAGTTTAGACTATCGGGTTTTCCGCTGCCACGGCTGCCAAGCCATGTTCAACGAGCGAACTGGCACGCCCTTTAATGATTTGCACTGCCCAACCGACATCGTGATGCTGGTGGTGCTGTGGCGAATCCGTTACAAACTGAGTCTGCGCGATTTGGTGGAGATGTTTCTGGTGCGAGGCTATGAGTTTACTCACGAAACCGTGCGCGACTGGGAAGCGCGTTTTGCCCCGCTACTTACGGCGCAGTTACGCGCCAAGCGCCGCGGCCAAGCCGGTAAATCGTGGTATGTGGATGAAACCTATGTGAAGGTGAAAGGCCAATGGCAGTATTTGTATCGCGTGATAGACCACGACGGCAACCTGGTCGACACCATGCTGAGCAAAACCCGTGATTTGGCAGCTGCCAAGGCATTTTTCAAACAAGCGGTCGCGAGCGTCGGCCACAAACCGGAACGGGTGACGACTGATAAGCACGCGGCATATCCGCGGGCTATTCGGCGTATTCTGGGTCGCAAAGAACTAATCAATACCTGAACAACCGGATTGAGCAGGATCATCGCGGGCAAAAAGCATAATCAGGAGTAGTAGCACCAAACCCAACGCAATCCCGATGGCAACCATCCCAGTAGACTTCCACCAGGCGGCAGTCCACAGGCTGGAAGGTAATTCAGTTTTCGATTCGTTTGATGCTTGTGTTGGATCAACCATTTCGCTCCTCCGTTCGCTCTTCAAACTTGTTCGATGCCTAGATTTTGCACAGGACCACCGCGTAATTCTTGAAATCAGGTAGTTAACCTCTGTTTCCTGTCACGACGAATTGCTTTTTCAATTTCAACAAGCAGGAGCAGCACGATCGGTAAAGCAACGCAAACGAGCAATAGTGGCAGCGGAAGCGCCATCGTATCAAATATCTGTTGCAGGGCAGGCAGGTAAATGACGGCAAACTGCAATCCGATAATGCCCACCAGAGAAAACAAAAGCAGTCGGTTAGTGCCAAACCCTATTTTGAAAAAACTCGTGTCGCCCGCATGAATGGCACTGACTTCGGCAATCTGTGTAAATGCAAGGGTGGTGAAAGCCATCGTGCGCGGGAGCACTAAAGCGAGTTCAATAGTACGTTGCTGCCGTTCGGCGGACATCTGTGAGAGAAGCTGCGTCGCATCTCCAAGTCCCGGAATCAATCGCAGTTGCTCCAGTGTCATAGTTGCCAATCCCAGGGTTGAATCAAAGGGGGATAACCCAAGCGCAAGTTGTCCGATGAGATACGATACTATAGTAAGTAATCCAACCACGAAACCAACCCAGAGCACATGGAAACCTACGCCGTTGGCAAACAAACCTTGTTTCGGAGCACGCGGAGGGCGCTTCATAATATCTTTCTCGCCGGGTTCAAAGCCGAGCGCAATCGCTGGTAACCCATCTGTCACCAGATTGACCCATAAAATTTGAACGGCGATCAATGGCACCTTCAAGCCAATGAGCAGTGCCACGAACACGAGCCAGATTTCACCTGTGTTACAACTTAACAAATAGCGGATGAATTTTTGAATATTGGTATAGATGGTTCGGCCTTCTTCGATGGCATTTACAATAGTGCTGAAATTGTCATCCATCAGTACCATGTCGGCGGCGGCCTTCGACACGTCCGTTCCGGTGATTCCCATCGCAACACCGATATCCGCTTGCTTCAGCGCCGGAGCGTCGTTTACACCATCGCCAGTCATCGCGACGATCTGATGATTGGCTTGTAAGGCGGTGACGATACGTAGTTTGTGGGTCGGACTGACCCGTGCGTAGACAGCCGTCTGAGGGACAATCTTTTGTAGTTCTTCATCGCTTATCGCGTCAAGCGCATGGCCTTCCATTGCCAGTTGATCCGAAGTGAGAATCCCAAGCTGCTGGCTGATCGTTTTAGCGGTCAGAATATGATCGCCCGTGATCATGACGGTCCGAATGCCGGCTTCTTTAGCGATTTGAACTGCTTTAACAGCTTCGCTGCGTGGCGGGTCTACAATGCCGACTAATCCCAGCAACGACAAATCGCGCTCTGTCTGCTCCGGGTTGGGCGTGGTACCCGGTACATCCTGATAAATACGATAAGCCAGCGCCAGCACACGCAACCCTTTCGACGCCATTTCGTTGATTTCTGTTTGCCATTGTTCACGCCGCTCCGGGGTTAATGGCATCATACCGGTTGGTGTGTTTTCGCTGGCTGCCCATGCCAACAAATTATCTGGTGCGCCTTTGGTGAAGGCAACGATCTGGTTGTCTTCAAATAATTTAGATAAATAATCGGCTTGAATGCGGTGGAAGGTGGTCATCGCCTTACGTTCGGACGTAAAGGGTATCTCGTTCACGCGCGGTGCCTCGGTCTCCAGTTGACTCCGGGTGTAGCCTGCCTTGCCCGCCATACTGAGGAGAGCACCCTCGGTTGTATCACCGATAACCTGCCAACGCTCGGATTCTTCATCCTGACGCAAAGTTGCGTCGGTACATAGCGCTGCACCGACAATCATCCGTGCCAGGGATGGATCAGCCAGCAGACTGAGAATCTGTTGGTCTTTTTCGTCAATGAAATGACCGACTGGCTGATAGCCGATTCCCGTCACCTTCACATCCTCATGGTAAGGGGTGGCAATTTCAACAACGGTCATTTCGTTACGGGTGAGTGTCCCCGTTTTATCCGAACAAATTGTAGTAACACTGCCCAGTGTTTCGACGGCAGGCAGACGCCGAATCAAAGCATGGCGTTTGACCATACGGCTCGCCCCTAAGGATAAGGCAATCGTAATGACCGCTGGCAGACCTTCGGGAACAGCGGCCACCGCCAGACTGATCGCCGTGAGTGCCATCTCTGGCACCGGCACACCGCGCACGAAAACACCGATCAGGAAAACAATAGCAACAAGGCCGAAGGCAGCACCGGCCAGGATTTTTCCTAACTGATTCAGTTGGACTTGTAACGGCGTCTTTCCCTGCGCGACCTGTTGAAGCAAGCGTGCTATCTGGCCGAGTTCTGTATTCAGACCCGTTTCGGTGACGATGAAGTTGGCACGCCCATAGGTAACGTTGGTACCCATATAGGCCATATTCGTCCGATCACCGATGGCAGACACACTGTCAGATAATATAACTGTGTTCTTTTCCGTGGCGACGCTTTCTCCGGTGAGTGTCGCCTCCTCAATCCGCAAGTTTACGGCTTCTAACAATCGTCCATCCGCAGGAACCATATTTCCAGCTTCCAGCAATACAATGTCACCAGGCACTAAATCAGTGGAGCTGATCGCTGAGACCTCCCCATTGCGCCGGACATTAACCAGTGGATTTTGTAACCTGGCGAGGGTTGCTAACGCCTGTTCTGCCTGATTCTCCTGATAGAAGCCAAGCGCGGCATTCAATACAATGATTGCCAGAATAATGAGAGCGTCTTTCGCGTCACCAATGATATAGGAAATAATAGCTGCGACAATCAGCACCAGCACCATAATATCGGTGAACTGTGCTAACAGCAGTTTCAGTCGGCTACGACCTTCTTCCACAGGCAGGCTGTTTTTTCCATACTGCTCTGTCTTCTGAGCAATATCCTCATGGCTGAGACCAAGTTCGGGGGCGACGCCAAACTGTTTGGCTATCTCGGAGCCGGAAAGGGTGTGCCAATTTCCCCGCGATGGTACCTGAGTTTGTGTTGCCAATTGGCTTTATCCTTTTGCTGAATGCGAACAGAACTGACGACAATCATGACGCTTGATACCTACAGATATAGGGTTTTTCTCATGCAATTGCCAATGCTGCTATCGACCAGGGCGACAATTTGATTGGCAGGATGCCTCGTGTAACGTACAGTTTGGTTAGGATAGGACTCATATTGTACTGGATCATCAGGACCGGTCAAACCACGGGAATAGCCACCCGACGACGTCCTGTCCTAGCCGAAATCGTCATCCGTCCCGGATTCTGGCATAATTGCCTAAAGATCGAGCGATACAAACGGTCAAAGGGAATAGGCGATGCGACGGGTCAAACGAGCGGCCATCAGTATAAAACCGAAACAACCCTATATCGATTGGGCCAACGGCTTGGATGAAGATGGCGTGAAAATAGGCTGTGCTGGCCGATTCGGTCATCCAGAAGTGAAATCAGGTTGCAGAATTCGTTGATTAAACATATGAACTGACACGCAGCGAGCCGAGCGCTGTAAAATAGCGGGCTGGAGATTAGCTTCACTCGGAGTAAACCATGTTTGGCACACTGCTGGCATCATTTAAGGAAGGGTTGCGTGGGTCACGCAGCGAGTTCAATACGTGATCAAGACCTGGCTCACTCCACAAAGTCAGTCGCCCGTCTTGGGCACAATCGGCGATGCCATACGCTCACGGTCAGATCTGATAGCGAAAAATGCACTGCTGCGCCAACAGCTAATTGTGCTCAAACGGCAAATCAAGCGACCCCAGTTTACGTCGTGGGATCGCTGGCTGATGGTCTGGCTGACGAGCCGATTGCGGAGCTGGCGACAGGCGCTATTGCTCGTTCAGCCCGACACGGTGCTGCGTTGGCATCGCGAACTATTCAAGCACTTCTGGTCAGGCAAATCCCGGCATACCGGCGGCAAACAACCATTGGCTGCGGATGTGGTAGCGCTAATTAAGCAGATGGCATCGGAGAATCCGTTGTGGGGCGCGGAGCGGATTCGAGGCGAACTGCTCAAGCTTTATATCCACATGAGCAAGAGCACGATCCAGAAGTATTTGCCGAAGAGCCGTGCTCCTCGGTCCTCCCAGACATGGCAGACATTTGTGCATAATCATAGCGACCAACTCTGGGCCTGCGATTTCATTCAGGTCACGGACCTGTTGTTTCGCTCGTTATTTGTCTTTGTCATCATCGAGATCGGCTCGCGGCGAGTGGTGCATGTCGGCGTGACCCGCCACCCAACCGATGTCTGGGTAGCGCAGCAGATCCGAGAAGCCACGCCGTTCGGTCAAGCGCCGCGCTTCCTCCTGCGTGACAATGACCGCAAATATGACCATCACGTCTGGGCAGTTACCCAAGGGGCAGGCATCCATGTTCTCAAGACACCTGTCGCCGCTCCTCGCGCTAACGCATTTTGTGAACGATTTATTGGCTCGGTCCGCCGCGAATGCTTGGATCATATTCTCATCCTGAGTGAGGCCCATCTTCGTCGCACGATGAACGCTTACGGTGCCTACTTCAATGCCGAACGACCGCATCAAGGCATCGCTCAGCGAGTGCCCACTCAACCATTAGCTGTTCAAGAGCCGCCTGCTCACGATCGGGTCATTGCTCGCCCCGTTTTGGGCGGTCTGCATCATGCCTATTCTTGGAAGGCCGCTTGACAAAGCACAGACGGACGACGCCCCAATCGGCCAGCACAAGTCGAAATGGTCATTCACTGATAGTTCATAGCATTTGCCCAAAGTGTTCCGCGCGTCGGGTTATAAGCAATAGTGATCCAGTCTTTTTACAAACTGATTGTACATTCAGTATTAATTAAGCAATTTTGAGATAGGTTAAAATGAATAGTAGATTTCGTGAAAAATCTAGATGATTTATGATAAATTGGTAAACAATATCGTTGTAAGAAAGTATCGATGTAGCAGCTGATTGGACATCCATCGAGAAGTGTGGCATCGAATGAGGCCTGTGGGGCTACTGCCTGTAGTAGCAATAAATCCAACGAGGATCGGATACAATCCCGCTCATCCTAACCGTCGAATTGGAATGGCATCTATGGTCTGGTACGTTATCCATCTTATAACCAGCTTACTGTGGGACGCGCTGCGCTTCAGTCGACTCTCCAGATAACAAAACGCTCGAGTTGATCCTTCTACGGCAGCAGGTCCTCATCCTGCGTCGTCATCAAAAACGCGGACCTTGTAGTAGCAAGAAATCCAATACCGCAAGGCGCAAGTCAGTCAGGCGGCGCGATAATAGTCGTAGATTACGCCTCCAAGAATATCTCGTCGCTCCATCTTGCCCGTGGTTGATGAAGGCGTCGGTGGACAAGGGATACACTGCTTGATCCCCTGGTGAGGCCGCACTTCATTGAAATACTGCTCGTAGCTTCGCGGTGCGTACATGAGATGCTGTGACCTTGCCCGACTGGAATGGACACGGAGAAAAGGTAAAATTCTAGGTAAGGGGGCAAGGCAATGGCAAGCAAAAGAACGTATCCACGAGAATTCAAGGTAGAGGCTGTGGCGCTGGCGAAACGCGGCGGCAAAAGCATCAGCGACATCGAGCGGGAGCTAGGGATCACACCGGCTGGGGGTCAGATAACGGATCCGAGCCTGATTTGAGGCTTACGCAGCATACTGATAGTCGTGATGGAAACCCCGTAGGGTGCGCCAAATGCATCCGTGCGATAATTTCTGACATATTATTGGCAGCATTGCTGTCAAATCAGGCCCAGAATACCATTTCTATGGCTATCCGTTCGGCCTGTTTTGCCTTGGGTTAAAGTGGGATTGTTGCGGGATTGAGTCTATCGCTTCAATTCGAATGAAGATTCGAAGGGACAAGTAATTGGCACAGCATTAAGACTGCTCTCTTTTTACCCTGTGAACGCATACTACTTATAGTTTGTCGAGCAATTCAAGTTTGACTCACTTCCCAATCTTCAATTTTTAGCCCGGAAACGCGCCCGAATTCATCGGTATTGTGAGTGACTACAATCAAGTTATTTGCCAGTGAAATCGCTGCAATGAGCAAATCATAAGGGCCGATAGGCGTTCCGGCCCTTGCCAGATCAGCTCTGATTTTGGCGGCGTGCATATGTGCTGCGTCATCAAAAGGCAGGGATTTATAACGGGTCAGAAATTTCTCCTGCTGGGTCAGTGTCTTCTCTACATATATACTGCGTAACGCCCCATAGCGAAGTTCAAACTTGACAACACTGCATACGCACACATCGGCTTCGAGCGTTTCATTGAGGTGCTGAAATACCGTTGGTGAACGCCCATTGAGGTAGCGAATACAGGTATTTGTGTCCAGCAGATACTTCATTCCAACGACTCGCGTTCTTCATATTTACCCTGTTCCCAACGCTCGATAGGCGTATCGCGCAGAACGCCATAAGTCTCTTGGAGGAACTGATGATAATCGGCTGTTGAAGCCGGAGCGATTTGTACCTGTTCCAAAGTATCCAACATGTGCTTGACCAGTTGCCATTTATCGACGGCAGGTAGACGATCTACCTCTTCAATTAGTTCATGAATGGTCAACATTTTCACAACTCCTTAATCTCTTGTGCCGGCTAATTTTTACACCTGAGCATAAATAACACCAGACAGCTCGTTGATACCGATGCTATTTTCGGATAGCGCACATTAAGGTGCATAGTTAGTTTTTATAGAAAATAAGCGGCTATTTGCGCTGACGATGAATAATCTGGTAGACGCGCTTCCGCGAGATACCAAATACCTTTGCCAAGTCTATCCTATTTTCGCCGCTGGCAAAACGAGCGCGAATGGCGGTATTCCGTTCATCTTCAGGCTGTATTTTGAAATTTTGTGGTTTAAGCTGCGAAGTGTGTCTGTACAGCCGTAATAGCAAGGTTGCAACGGCTATGGGGACTGTGGAGCGAGCTAAGTGTTCGAAGCCCCGTGGGGGCATATCATTCCCATCACTAGAAAATGCAATTCAGTCTATCCTTCGGCGCTTCTACGCCGGACAAAACCCTCTAACTACACCTATCTCGCAGCAGACCCCGGAACAAACAGAACGAAATGCTGAAATTCGCACACAACATGCCGCTGGCAAAACCGTGAAGGAGCTTGCCAAAGCATACCGTATCTCTATCAAGCGGATCTACCAGATCTTACATATGAAATGGTGAGTAGCCCTTAGCACTCTATTCAGCCAAGCAACACAGCGAGATTTTATGGCTTCGGCATAAAATCTCTTGAGCTATCGATTTGGAATGCTGTGTTGCTTGGCGCTGAAACCTCTATAACTTGAGGCTCAAACTCCTATGGTCTTCCACTGTACATCACCACGGCTCACCTCAGTCCTAATTGAGGAGGGCTTGCACATTCTCACGGATAACGTCCAAAATCCCTAAACTTTGTGCACACTGGCGGATTTGGATGACATAGCGCTTTCGCTGCTTGCCCGCAAGCATCAGGGCGTGGTTCGCGACTATTAAGGCATGATCCTTATCGACATGCGTCACTTGCGCCAAGGCAACGAGTTGACCCCGATGAATTTGAAGTTGGGTAAGTGGCGTAGGACCATGCAGGCACTCTTCCTGTGCTTCAATAAGCCGCTGCTGCGCGTCTGAAAGACGATTAGATAAGATATTGGCTCTGGCGAGCGCTTCAATCAATGAGGCTCGACTAGCGGAGCGCTCAACGGTGTGTTCATCCAACATCGCTCTCACCTTATCTTCGAGTGCCGTATAGTCTTTCCCCATATAGGCATAGTTTAAGATAAGCGCCGCATATACTTGGAAAAGATACGGTAAAGCAGGCGTAGGAGGAACGAGACTCAGTGCTTTCTCGACACAAGCGATAGAATCTTTGGGTTGCATACTCACATAGTGGGCACCAGCCAACCAAGCCCACGCTTGGGCACGCCCAATGACATCCCCCGTCTCCTCCGCCAAGACGCACACTCGACGGAAGTCGTGCCGGATCGTTTCAACGACATTGGTCAGGTCACACAACGTGAGATAGCAAGCCATTCGATGGTTGTACGCCTGGATAAGTACGGCGTTCAAAGTCTTTATCCTTGTATCACGGGCGTGATGCGCTTCAGCGTTTTTCCGACGTTCGAGTTTGTCGATCCAAAAGTCTAAATTAGTGCGTGTGTATTCAGGATTGTATTCGTACTGAAAATTGGCTGCCTCGACCATGGCCTTCGCTTGATTGGTAAACTCTTCTAAAGTCTCCCAAGAAGTACTCCAGCGTTGGTGAGACATTAGCACTCTGTCGACATCAATGCTGGGATCATCTGCCAGCTCGACCAGCTCCAGCGGCTCTATCCCAAGCAGGGCGGCGATAGAGCCAAGTTTAGGAGTGGCTGGCCTCTTTATGCCTTTGAGGTAGGGGTATCTATACGGGGCACCAGTTCCGAGCTTTTTTCTGCGACTGGGTATCATCCGGTCTTGGATACAAATCCACATGAAAGATGGTACGTGTCTTAGGATAAATGACTTGATCGAGGAATTTCATGTCTTTTTGCCGAAATTCCGCTATATCGCAGATCGGGTGCTACGAATCGAAGCTGAAACGTGGTTGCGAGAGGGGAAGTTATTACGTTTCGACCGCTTAACGATGTCTCTGAATACATTGACTTACGGGCGTACTACAGTTGAGGCTAAGGATGTTGTCGCCGTCAATCCTGATTGGGTTGGACAACGGCTAGATATTTATGTGCGCCGACGTGGCTCATCAGTACTGTTTGCCACTATACAGACACACCGTTACCCAAACGGTCATATTTTATATCCTATATTAAAGGAGTGGGTCGAGATTAATCGGCGTAATGGCCTGTAATAATGGAGTATAGAGTGTGATGCTGTCGCCACTTCGACAAGCCAAGTCAAGGTGTTCAATGCAATCCTGCTCAGATTGTCGCCACTGAAAAAAAGAAGGAAACCAGCCATTCGGCCAGTCTCCCCTTTCCGGAAGTGATCCCGCGCTTAGAACGGAATGTCTTCGGTTTCCTCTGCCGGATGTTCGGTTCCGCGCCGGTCCATCTCCTGCTTGCTGCTCAGGAGCTTCACATCGTTAGCCGTAAGTTCGAGCGATGCGGCGGCCTTACCGTTCTTATCGGTGTACGGCGACAGCCCAATTTCGCCCGTGACCAGCACTTGCATCCCCGCGTTTATGTAGGGTGCCAGCGACTCGCCTCGGTCACGCCACAAGGTCACATTGAACCACGTGGTGGTCTGGCGCTTATCTTCGCCCTTGCCAGTCGTCTTGTTGACTGCCACGCTGAACTTTAGCATAGCAATCCCCTGCGGCGTATACTTGAGTTCTGCATCGCGCCCGACGTTGCCAACGATCGTGAGGTTCTGGTAAGACATGGTTTACTCGCTCCGTGAAAAGGATAGTTGAAAGTGCGGTATTGCCCTCTCGCGGAGCGTGGAACAGGCGCGTAAGCGCCATCTCCATTACTAGCAGTTATTCAGCCATTGTGTGGCGCTTACGCGCAAGGCTTATGATGCCATCAACAGACTCAAGATTATCAAGCTTGCTGGATACATGTCCGGAGCTAATACCCAATTGGATCGGGGCAAATTGAGAGATATATTTGGTAAAGTCTTCGACAATGCGAGCTTCGAGGATTTCGGCATTAGGAGTGAAGGTTATTATCACAAAACTGCCTTCTCTGGGATATCCAACGAAATCCTCGGATGTTCCATATGTATCGAGTGTTTCACCAATTAGAAGCGCCAAGTAATGCAACAGAGCTTCCTTTTCAGCGACTCCGTAATGAGTTTCAAGGTTCGCCAAAGAATGGATCTCAAGATCAAGGTAAGTCCATTCTGGCAAACCATGCCCATATAAAAGCTGATGCAAATACTCTCTAATAAGGGTCGTACTTGGCAAGCCATCAACGATTTCCCACTTACGGTGCGTTTGTTTTATCATGACTTCAATTCGAAGGTGTAGTTCTTCGATGTCAAATGGCTTGGTGACATAAGCATCGATAATACCAAAGTTCTCTACCAAAACGTTCGTGTTCCAATGGGTACTATCAAACGGTGTTAGAAACAGCACAGGGATATGACTGATGCGTGTAGTTAAGCGCAAGGCCGACGTAATCGTATCTTCCTCAACTGAATAGGTTGGGACCGAGACGTTACGGACAATAAGCTGCGGGAGAATCTTTCGGCAGACACGAATAGCGTCGGCTTGAGATGTTGCGATCAACACTTCGTAATCACGTTTGCGAAAATCTTCAGACAGCCAATGCGACAACTCTGCTTCGTCTTCAATAAGCAGAATTCGATGAATAGTCATTAAAATTCCCCCTTTTGCTTCTACCATCCTATTGTAAAATCATGTCTTCCAGTCATTTTTATTCGTAGATTGCTCGCAAATTCCCATCAACAGCCAATCCGCGGTGAAGGGTTATTTGTTGACCATCTGCCAATTGAGATTCATTTTCTGTCGAAAGCAGTCCAAGCAATTCACCATTTGCAGTGAACACTCCAAGCCGCTCAATAACACTGCCTTTCTTGCTCGTATAGCTCGTTCGTCGGACAGTAAGTAGCGTATTCTGAAACTCTGCTGGTGCCATTTCAGCGATCCGCGCTTTAGCCGCTTTCATCTCGGCTTTGGGTACGTCGCTGATTTGTGTCGGAACAGGCACGCCCTTCGCGCGTTGCTGCTGGCAGTACAAGTTGAACCAAACACCCTGAATACCAATGCTCCGTGCGAAGGTTGGTTCTGAGATAGTCGCGCCGGGATAGCGCACCACACCGCCGTCTAGCGTGCCAATCTCATCCAAAATGCCGACTTCTCGCAGTGCCTGAATAGTACGCTGGGCCATACCGGGCAGCGTGCCACGTTCGGTCTTTTCGCCCAGCATCCATAATGCCGCATCCGACGGCTCGTCGCTCAGGTAGGTTGCCACCATTGCGCCGCGTAGGATCGCGCCGTGTTCGCTTTCATCGAACCTGCTCAGAAAGTGGTCAAGCTGCTGCCGAATCGTCGCCATATCCATTTCGGTAAGCCGTTCGCCTGCGTGTTTGCCATGCAGTAATTTCCCACGTACCGTACTATATAGCTTATTCAGCGCCATTCCAGTCTGGATGTGGGTACGTTCATCGGCGTTGAAAGCATGATCGAACAATCGCGCAGGTGGCATAGTGCGATGTACCAACGCGTCGCGTTGCTGGCGAAAGTCGTCAATGTGGGTTTTGACTTTGCCATATAAGGTATCCAGCCAATGAGCCGTTGTGAGCGGAACTGCTGCTTTGTCATGCTTGCTCGCGGAGAGGCGCTGCACCAACAGAGGCGGTACAGATCGCCCCGAACTCAAGATCTTCTGTGAAGCCGCATAACACCAATCGCGGCCTGGTGACACATCTGCACCAGTTTTTACGGCGCTATCGATAAAATCCTCCAGTGGCGCAGGTGGATTATTCGGCAAGCCGCCGTACAATGCTTTGGAGAGCATGAGCATATTGCAGTACATGCCCAGACCCCCTGCATTAGCTTTCGCCCGTTCGAGGGTCTCATCCATGACTTCGATGCGGTAGGGCTTGCCTTTGCCGAGTCCAGTAGCGCTGTTCGGATCAATCAGACCCAGATACTCGCGTTCAACCGTGTCAGTACGTGCGAACAGTTCACGACTATCACCCGGCGGGAATGTCACCTCACCGTCTACCGTTTTCCATGCCAGCACACGCGAACCAATGGTCGGCTTGAGAATAATGTACTCTCCAGCCTGATTCGGGCTGCGCCAGCACAGCATCTTCGCTTCCCCATCATGATCGGTGAATGGATGAATCCATAGCGCATCGTCGTTGTCCGCGCCACCCAGGATGTCACGGATCCCCTTGCCCTCTGGCGAGTCCTGCATGGCGATCCAGTCGTCGTCGTTGACCCAAGCTGTCGCATATTCGGGATCGATCCTGACGTGATCGCGCGGAATAGTGTGTTCAAATCCCGCCGCTCGACCCACACCAACGGGCATGACATAATAGCGCCCACCTGGAATTGGCAGCCGCATTTTTTCCAGCGTCGTCTCGTTGAGCCGTTTGAGATGTTGATTCATCAGGTTGCGGGTCACGCTGGCAGACCACATCGCCTGTCCGCCCGAAGCAAAATACTCGCGCAAATGCCACGCTTCGACCGCTTCCATCGTGGCAAACGGGTCAATGCGCTGCATAAACGTCCTACTTGAAGCGATCCGCAGCGGAATTAGCCGGGCCGATGCACCGTTCGGGTATGCGACCTTAGCATCTCCAGAGGGTACCTATCGGGGGCTAGTCTATCAGCAACCTGTGAGTTCAGTTTTGGTGGATGACAATTCGGTGTTGGTCCGTATGGAGGCCGCCGATGCGCAACTCGAAGCGGAACGTCTCAAACGCGAAGCGACAGCCTCCGCAGGATCGGTGGCGGTAACCATACCTTCATCATTCGGTAACCCCTCAGCGACTCGGGGCAAAACACAAGAAGATGAGACACCTGGGCCAGCCCGCCCGCGATTAACAACCCGCTATCACGGTACCGTCTCGCTTGATTCACAGCGCGTCAACCGTGAGATGGGAACTATTGTTGAGGAAATCATCCAACGGCTAACCAGCCTGACAGGAACCGAGGTCGAGATCATCGTTGAGATTAGTGCAGAGCGGACCACCGGATTTGATGATTCAACTATACGTACCATCAGCGAGAACAGCCGCACGCTGAAGTTCAAGAATCACGGTTTTGAGGGCGAGTGACCACTCACCAGTGTTATTTACGTGTTCTGGGGTAGTAGAGTTTGGAGCTAGCACGAGCAAAGTCGGGATAATCTATATAGGTTCTTGCCATTCCCACCGCTCTTTTGATAAGTAATCAATCAATCGTGATGGATTGCGGTTAGAATATGTGAGTAGAAGATGACGCATAGCACGCGTGCAGGCTACATATAATAGACGTCGTGAGCTATTTGTGTAAGCGGAAGCAACTTTTTCATCGGCATTAGGGGAGATCAGGGGAATAATTCCTTCCTCGAGGAAGGGGATTGCAACTACGGGAAATTCAAGCCCTTTCGCCGCGTGCATCGTCAAAATCTTCACTTCTGGACAGTGTAGATCGACGGCGGTGCTTTTCATATAGCGTGCTGGGAACTTAAGTTTCGTCGCTATGTTTTGCACCTCAATAGCCAAATCGTTGCTTGGAACCAATATGGCCGTTACACCAATAGGCAAACGTAACTTGCGTGCTGAGATAATCAATTGCTCGATTAGCCATTCAATTTGAGTTTCATTGGACGGGAATCCAGCGATTTTCGGTAGCACTCCGTGATTCTTAAACTTCTGATGAGCAGTTTCTACATCACCTACCTCCGGATCGGCAATTAGCTCACTAGCGGCTATACCAATTTCCTCTGTACTACGGTAGTTTACGTTGAAGACACGGGTGCGACCGGTAACACGAAGAGTCTCATGGACGTTCTTCCAGCGGAAGCCTCTATTGTAGAGTGATTGAGTTGTATCCGCGGTGAGGAAGATACCTTGAGGGGTTTTGCACAATTCAATGCACAGCGCTAATGCACATGGCGATAAATCCTGTGCCTCATCAATAAGCACATAATCATATTTTTTTGTCCAATTACCGCTTTGTACAGCCTGTAATGCTTTGATGCGAAGTTTTCCAAATGTCAATTTTCTGTTCTGATTGAGCAGTTTTGAATAGTGTTCGTATAATGCCCATACCGAACGGCGAAGTGATTCATTGAAAGCATGTTCACGTCCAATGCGATCTGCCTTCAGATAATCTTCAACTGAATTACACTGTTGCCCTTCGATCACTAACTCAAATTCATCTAAAATATATGAAGTCGATAGATTGGCAAGTGCCGTCTTCAGAAAACTCTTTTCAAAAACGTTCTTACCTAGTAAATCAACATGGGCTAATGCTGCTTCAACGGCTTGTATATTTTCATCCAAACTCACAATAGATAGCTGGACACTTGATGATTTTGCCGCGATCTCAAAGGCAATTTTATCGATATTTGCAATCTTTACCTGAGTAGGAATTGGTCCGCCAAAGAGCTGCTCCAGAAGTTGTTCAGAAACCATTGCTAGTGTAGTGGTGAAGGTGGTAAACAATATATGAGGTGTACCAGAGTGCCGCGTGTATAAAGACACGACACGGTGTAGAGCAACCGTAGATTTCCCACTACCCGGTCCACCTTTAACTAACGTTGGTCCCTCCAAAGCCCAATCAACGAACTTTTCTTGCTCGGGGTCAAGTTTCAGCAGAAAGCCGAGCAAATCTCCCTCAGCATATCGAAGTAAATCTTCGGAATTATCCAAAATTAAATCGGGCTGTGCGATGACTTCAATTGCAGGTTGCGGCCAAAGACAATTGAGAACTCGCATAATATGGTCATCAGGTACGCCCACTACATTGTTCAGTTCGTCTTCCGTATGACAATTTAGCAATGCAGCATAAAACTCTGGTGGGATTAGCCATTTTGCAAGAATTTCACTGGTTAGGACGAGTGGTAAAGCTGCCGATTGTTGAGAGCTTGGTCGCTGTGATGTTAAATAAGGCGTAGACGTTGAAGATAACGCTTGAATATGTTCAGATTTAATTTCGTCAATTTCATCCGCGTCTGCCCACCCCCCTTGTTCATAGATGCGTCCACGTGAGCCAAGTGCCAGTAGTTGCACGAGGGTTCCGGCTACTTGATAAACTAACCGTAAGTCGCCAATGCGGTAGCGCCACATATTATCATGACCAACCAATGGTTTGATCGTATTTCCACGGGCGGCCTCTGCGTTTTGCGCGATGTCATCGATGCCTTTTTGAACTTTCTTCTGAAGGTTTTTTTGTAAAACAATAAAGTCAGTTAAGAAAGATGGTTTTAGAGTTACGAGATAGCTCATATGAGTTAGTCCTATCCAGCATATGCTGTTGAAGTAGAGCAAAGCCTAGCAGTTAAGTGACATGAGGTCATCAGTAAAAAGGAGACCAAATAAGGTAAAGCGGGATGGTCTTGACACCAGTTGTGGCACTCAACTTGGATAGTTACGAGTTTTCCCAAAGAGGTTATACCCTGTCCTAGTAACCCTTTGTCAATTCTTCTATAGCCAAATTCGGTTTAATTTTTATTAAGGATAGCCTCCTTCTATTATATGCTTGAAATTTTTATAAATATTACAAACCTGTAACAACTCTAGGTGAAGCATAGCAGAATGAGCTATAGCAATAGATAATGATTGAATGCTTCATGTCCCTTTACATCATGCTTTTATAAAGAAAACAAATGTCCTATACTGCCGCTGCAAACCGAAAAAATCCCGCGCTGATCATCTATCTGCTTGATTGCAGTGGCTCGATGGCGACTCAGGATGTAAAACTCAACGATGGATCAACGGAAACGCGCATGAATGTGGTTCTCAAAGCCTTTGAGGAGTCCGTCATACGGATGATCCAATTATCAACCAAAGGTACTGTGATCTCACCACGCTATCGTTTAGCTGTTTATGCTTACACGTCGGATGTGCAAGATGTATTCGGCGGCATCAAAACCATTGATCAAGTGGCACAAATTGGCTTGCCAACCCTAACTGCACAAACTCAAACAAATACAGAAGCAGCGTTTCTTCGAGCTGAAGAACTGCTTCGGGCAGAGTTGCCAAAATTGAGTGTGGGTGTTCCAGCACCACTGATTTGCCACATGACAGATGGTGAGGTGAACATGGGCGGTGACGCATCTATCGTAGCTCAACGTATCATGCGGATGAATGTGCCAGATGGTAATGTGTTGATAGAAAATATATTTGTCAGCCCTTCGGCTCAATTGCTGCGAGATACTGCGATTGATGCAAAGTCATGGCCGGGTATTAGTTCACCGACAGAACTTATCAACGATTATGCGAAGCGCTTATTTGAAATGTCATCTGCGGTTCCAGATAGCTATCGAAGCATGATGCTTGAAATGGGTTACAAGGGATTACAACTAGGCGCACGCATGATGTTTGCTGGAAATGATTATCCACTAATCAAAATGGCTTTTGCAATGTCTACAGCGACTCCGGTACGCTAAGCCGCACGGTTATATAAACATCACATGCGAATGCAACGCTCCATACTCACATCAGACCAAAGCTGTGAAACGCAATTGCAGCGCTATTCACTAGGCGACACATTGCTTCGCTACGTATATGCGCGTTCGGCTGAGTCACAGTCATATCATCAACTGGGTCAGGATTATTTTAAAGTAGCTTGGGGCGAATCGAGCAGCCATCAGCCCAAGATCGTCTTTGCCCTTTGTGATGGAGTAGGCAGTTCGTTTATGGGGCATCTGGGCGCTCAGTTAGTTGGCGACGATCTTTGCGAAAAGCTGTGGTCACGTGCTTTGAATCCTAGCCCCCCAAAAACATCTGCACAACTCATCCAACGCTTAACATTATATCTAATACAGTTTCGATCTATTAGCCAGGAAACTATTCAAAACCATGCTTTACCAAGCAACTTACCAGTTTTGACAAGGCGAGCGCTTGATAATCAACGTGAATACGGTAGCGAAGCAATGTTTGTTTGTGGAATGCTGCTCAATCAAGGCTGGTTTTTCGCGTGGCTTGGGGATGCACGGCTTCAAGTATTAGACGAACAGTTTGCGCCTGTAAATGGTTTTATTCAACAGCCAGATACACGGTGTAGATGGTCATCCAAGGTTGGTCCGCGGGGTGATATACAATCGATGATTTTTCGCGGTGATGATGTCAAACGAATCAAACATATCCTCGCGTTCTCCGACGGTTTAGCATCTATTGAAACCCCATTGGCTCAATTATCTGATGAAACTATTAGCACCAGCATTGCTAGCTTAGAGACATCTCCTGCAAGTGATGATATTTCGTTGTTGCATTTCATATTGTCGAATAGGTGACACTGTAAAACATCATGTCTGATTTTGCCCCACAGCTCAATGACTATCTCACAATAGAAGGCAAACAATATTTTTTTGCCAAACACGAAGCTGCAACTGGTATCAATACAGTCTATGTAGCGGAAGGGGCAAAAGGACGAGTCTATCGTTTGAATGACTCAGATAACAAATATTACGCGCTAAAAGTTTTCAAGGATCACTGGCGTTTATCCGAAAACCAGACTCAGAATGGCGCATTAAAACAATACTACCAAGATATTCCAGGGGTCACTGTTGCTGATCGCAAGATGCTTATCAACCGAAAGCACAAGGATCTTATCTTGCAATTTCCAGAGCTTGAGTTTGCAATCCTGATGCCTTGGATTTCGGGCGAAAATTGGCAAAACTTCTGGATCGAACCTAACAAATTTATACTTTCAACTGAGAGTGGTCTTGACCTTGCTCGTAAGCTAGCTTCTATTCTCGTTGACCTCGAAAGTAGTCGAGTTGCTCACTGCGATCTGGCTGGCTCCAATATTATGATAGATGCCGCTACTCATTGTGTAGAATTGATCGACATTGAAGATTCGTACTTGCCAAATATCGTACCCCCAAATCAGATTGTCCGAGGCACAGATGGCTATTACCATCGTACCTCACGAAGGAGCGGGCAATGGAGTTCCTATGGGGATCGTTTTGCGAGTGCAATTCTGTTTGCCGAACTAATGGCTTGGCCCATTCAAGAAGTGCGTGCCGCTGTTGAAGACAACGAGTCTTATTTTGAAGACGATGACCTTCGTGAACCACAACTCAGTAATCAGAAATTCAAACTCCTGCAAGGTGTGCTAAAGTCTAGCTCACAGAAACTTGCCGAGTTGTTTAGTTCTGCATGGCAAGCCTCAACTTTGGAGGAATGCCCACCCCTTGAGGCTTGGTACGACGAACTGCAAGCCGCAAAGATCGCTAAATTTGTTCCAACTTCACTAGATATACCTCAGGTGCGCGTTGAAAATCAAACTGTACACTGGTCTACTGTACAAGCAGCAGAGTATTATCAGGTCCAAATAATTTTCCCCGGAGATGATGCCCCCCTGCTTTATGAAGTTAGTCCTAGTGCAGCGGAGTATAAGATAAACGGGCAGTTACAAGCAGTTCGGGTACGCGCATGTTCAGGTCAGCGTTTTTCGGCTTGGAGTATTCCGATCCCAATTGGGGCACTGCAAAAGCCTCATATAACTATCGAAGACTTACCGGATGGCACAGGGAAGCAGATAGAATGGGACCATATCCCCGGCGTGAGCAAATACACACGCGGCACGGCGGCCAAGACAGCAACTAAGCCAACAACTAGGGCAACCTTCAGGTATGAAGGTAAAGCGCCGGGCAATTATCAATTTCGTGTTACGGCTCAGTTGACGTTTCATGGGCAGGAGTTTACCAGTTCCGCAATCGCCGAGATACAACTTTTACCCGAAACACCCCGCTGGAACTTGGCAACAATCGAGGCAACACCTGAGTTCATCAATTTGCAGTGGACACCAAGTATGGCTACTGAATACCACGTTTACTATCAAAAAGAATTTGTTCCTATTGAAAATAAACAGGTAGTCAATAGCCCAGACGTGGAATTGCAGTTAAGCCCAGGTAATTATGAATTTTTTGTGACTGCCGTTTATGAAGGAATAGAGAGCAATCGAAGTGAAAGCCTAATACGTGCAATTCCATCTATCCAATCACCTATATGGGTCGATGAACCGCAAATTCAAGATGGAGTCGTAACGCTTCGATGGACAGACGTACTTGTTGCACAACCGGGTGATTTTCGATACCAATTATCAGAAATCAACAATCGATTTGAACCTGTTGTATTAGATAACAATGCCCATCGACTAGCTCTTGCACCGGGTGACTATACCTTCCAGGTTGCAATTATTGATAAGAGTGGGGTCCAGCACTCATCTAGTCCAGCGAAGTTCATACAAGTTCAAGTGAACCAATCGACCATCCTTGGGCCAGTTGAATGCAGCATAAATGATGAGGTCACAATTCAATGGCTTGAAGTGACAGGCGCAACGCACTACTATCTAAATCATCACGGTACTCAGGACCAGCCACGTCGAACCGCAGACAGATATAAGTGTAATGAACCGCAGCGACGGTTCAAGGGGATATTTTCTATATCTGGCAAGCATGTGTTTACCGTCGAAGCATGTTTCGGCGACCTTGTCGGACCCAAAAGCGCTTTACATACAATTACTGTTTTCTCATCCGTAGATGAACCACGCCTCAAGAGCAGGCAAATTGTGGCACGTCGTGGTGAAGAAGTTCGCTTAGTATGGTCTAAGTCAAAAAAGGCGGAACAAATATCATATGAGATTCAGTGCGCACTGAATCCCGAATTTTCACACGATGTCTCAGTATTCACTACTGATGAGCGTGCCATAGCGATTGACACTACTGTATCCGGCACATTTTATTATCGAGTGCGTGCCTGTCGTGAAAAACAAGTTAGTAATTGGGTTGAAGCGATTGTTGAAGTAGCTTTTTCTGGGCCCGTAATCAAAGCATGTATTGCCAGTGGCTCTGGCAGCTTCATCACATGGGAACCAGTTGAAAATGCTAACACATATTGCGTTTGCCACTCCCCAAGCCCCGAATTTCTGGACATTGAAACAACGCGATTTGAAACTACATCTGTATTTCTGGATGCTGAATGGATTAGTGGGTATGTGCGTGTGCAAGCGATAGGCGGTGACTATTCTGTATCCACTGAAATTCCAGTAACCGAAACACTACCTGCTCCCAATTGGGGAAGTGCAATATTTACAGCCGAAGTGCATCATGACACTGTTTTATACTGGCAAAGTGATTTTGACCTATGGATGCCAAAATTCAGTATTGAAATCGCATCTACACCAGATTTTTCTATGCCATCAACTTATATTGTGGATGTTAATATGCTCTCGGTACAGTTAGAGGAATATGGGCGATATTTTGCACGGGTGCATCTTTGCCGGGATCAGCAAACGAGCGAATGGAGTGAAATAGCTGAAATCATTGTTCTTTCGCCTGCACCGAGTGGCTTGACGTTAAAATCAAACTCAAAAGGGCTTAAAGCCGAATGGGACAGTATAGAAGCTGCACAGGAATACGAAATAGAATGGTCTACAGGCAAATCTTTTATAGCATCCAGCGATACAGGTGGCATTTGGATCACAGATAACGCTTATACTCAACTTGCCGTACCATCTGGGAAAATCTTTGTCAGAGTCCGCGCTCTTATTGATGATACGTTGACTAACTGGAGCCGCGTTGTGGCTGTTCTCGTAAAGCGAAAGCCACTCCAAAAACCTATTTTGCAAGTATCGCGTCAGCTTGATTTTGATGTAAATGGAGAATATATGTATCTGTGCCAATGGCAAGAAATTCCAGGTGCAGATCACTATCGTTTGGAACGTCTCACCCCGAATCTAGAATGTCTCTGGGATGGCACAGAAACGGGACAAATTGTAGCACTTCCAGTTGGTGAAATTGCGTTGCGTGTCGTCGCAAGTGAGGGGTATGTTGAAACCGAGTCGGCGAGTGAGATAATGAACATCATCGTTACTCCCAGTTGTCCTCTCTTAAGCGTCAATGTAGTAGAGCGAAATGTCATTTTTCGGTGGACTACTGTGGCAGTCGCTACTTCCTATTGGTTGTATGCTCGATTTGTGAACACACAGCAACCTTGGACTAGGAAATCACTCGCCGCAACAGCAAGTCTGGAGCAACAATATACACAGCAAAATGTACGGACTGGAACTTATGAGTGCTACGTTATTGCACGGGACGAAGCCAGCGGCTTGGAGAGTGCGCCATCTGCTGTCGTTGAATTCATCTTGAAATGAAGTACTTCTCACCATCCGATACCAAAAAACTGTTTTATGGTTTGGAAAAATAAGGGAAGTCATTAAGGTATAGGTTGCATATGCGACAGAATTAAGGCAACGACAAACGGAGTAAGGCCAATAAAAGCTATTGATGCTCTACGAACTAGATGCTCTGCTACTGTCATCCTAGATCGCGTATGTCCAAGGAAACATGAATTAGATACGTTATGGAACGCAGGTAAAAGTGGCACAATCGGTGAGCTTATCAGGTAGCGATAAGGCAACCCTTCTACCTTCCGAAATATTGTCAATCATGCCATTTCAAAGTGCGTTGTCCATTAGTTAACAGGACCTAGTACCTTCTATGAACCCCGAAGATCGACGCATTTGGATCGAAAAAGGCACGGCCCTTGCGGTGATCCGTCGTTATTTTGAGGAAGGCCAATATCTCATCCGCATTGCCGCAGGCTTTTTCACCGTTCGCGGCTATAACCTCATTCGCGGTGCCGCGCGTGGTAAACAATTGCGTATCCTAGTTGGCGTTGAAGAACCCGGAGAGCAGCGTGCCCGTAAAGTTATGGTCGATCAGATCATGCACGATCTGCGGGCTGGGGCGGATCGGGATCGTTATGAGGCGGTGCTAGATTTAGTTGAAAAATTGCGGGCTGGTGCCGTCAGGATTGTTGATGCTCGTGCCATAGACCATCATGCAAAGATTTATATTGTCGATGATCGGGTCGTCATCGTTGCATCATCTAATGTCTCACAGCGTGGATTTGTAGAGGCAATTGAATCGGGCACAGTCAATTTGAATCGAGAGGATATCGCAGAAGCAATCCGCGCCTACGAAGAACATTTCAGCCGTGCCCACGATATTACGGACGAACTCTTGACAACACTGGAAGATTGGCTGAAATTTCGCAAACCATGGGAGGTATATCTCAAAACGCTCGATGTGCTGAATGTACTTGAGGAGTTACCGAATACTAAAGAGAGTTACCGTACACCTGTAAGTTTCCAACTCAGCATCGTGGCAATGTCCTTGCGTCAGCTTTACGCTCATGGCGGGGCGATGGTGGTCGCTTCTACTGGCCTCGGCAAAACGGTTATTGCCACGGATATTGCGCGTCGGCTGCACCGAACAGGCCAGATTAGCAATGTATTAGTGATCGCGCCGTCGCCAGTCCATGAAGAATGGAAACGGCGGCTGCGAAGCGCGAACATTACGCCCGAAATCATGACACCGGACGTGTGGGATCGACAAGATTCGTCCCAAGTAGTGGAACCGAAAATCGGTTATGGGGAGCCGAGCGATTGCGTGGGGAACTGCGCAAACTGGGCTGGCGAGTTGGGAAAGGGACAATTCTCAAATATCTGCGCCGGTTTCGACCATCCCGTCCACCAAGCCAAACCTGGCAGACGTTCCTGCACAATCACGCTGAGGACATTTGGGCGTGCGACTTTATTCAAATCTCCGATGTCTGGTTTAGGCCACTGTTTGCGTTTGTGATCATCGAGCTCGGCTCGCGTCGGGTGGTCCACCTGGGGGTGACACGCTTCCCGACAGATGTCTGGGTCGCGCAGCAATGGCGGGAAGCCACCCCGTTCGGCCAAGGTCCAATGCACCTCATTCGTGATAATGACCAGAAATACGGTCAGCACTTTGCTGCGGTGGCTGCTGGTGCCGGTATCGATGTCATTAAAACGCCTATTCGTGCTCCCCGCGCCAATGCGATCTGCGAGCGGTTCATCGGTTCGGTTCGCCGCGAGTGTTTGAACCATTTCCTCATTCGCGATGAATACCAGTTATTCCGCATCCTGAAGGCCTACACGGAATATTTCAACGCGTGCCGACCGCATCAAGGCTTAGCCCAGCGTCTTCCGCAGCCACCGCACGAGGTATCAGTTCCCACGCTATCTGGGCCGGTGTTGGCACGCCCTCTACTGGGCGGTCTCCATCATCACTATTATCGATTGGTCAACGCACGCCACATCAAGAACGTGCCAGGCCGAAAACCCGACTATCAGGACTGCCAGTGGATCCAAAAGTTGCATGGGCTGGGGCTGTTGAGCGCTTCGTTTCGACCGGATGCCGAAATGTGCGTGTTGCGGGCATATGTGCGCCACCGGGCGGAACTGACTCGCCATCGTGCCCCTCACATTTTACATATACAGCAGGCCCTTCAGCAGATGAACCTTCAACTTTCCCAGGCTTTAACGGATATTACGGGGGTGACCGGCATGGCTATTCTGCGCGCGATATCGCTGGAGAACGCGATGCGGTGACGCTGGCCCACTTCCGTAATCCAGCTTGCAAATCGTCCGAAGAGACCATCGCCAAGGCACTCAGCGGTGATTGGAAAGACGAGTATGTGTTTGTGCTGAAGCAATCGTTTGAACTCTATGACTTCTATAGCCAGCAACTGGATGCGTGTGATGCCCAAATCCAGCAACAGTTCTCGACGGTGAAGCCCCGTTGGGATGGCGACCCTCAATCCGTCCCAGTCGCGCCCCTCCGTTCGAAAAAGAAAAAGCATTCGACGCTAAACATCCGAGCTGAGGTTATCCGGCTAACGGGTGTCGACTTGGGGGCGGTGGTCGGTCTCAGCGATACTCTCATTCAGACTATTCTAGCGGAAATTGGCACCGATATGAACCGCTGGCCGACTGAAAAGCACTTTGCTTCATGGCTCGGCTTGGCACCGCACAACGATATTTCAGGGGGTAAGGTTCTTCGCAGCCGAACCTTACCGACCAACAATCGTGCCGGTCAGGCTTTTCGCCAAGCGGCGCCTTCTATCGACGTAAACGGGCGCGTGGTGGACCTCAGGTGGCTCAGGTCGCCACTGCACACAAAATCGCCCGAACCGTTTATGCGCTCTTGAAACAGCATGTGCAGTATGTCGATTTGGGTGCTGACACTTACGAGCATCAGTTGCAAGAACAAGAAATCGCGGCGTTGTCGAAGAAGGCAGCCAAGCTCGGGTTGGCCCTTACTCGTCCAGAACCGGCCCAAGTTCTCGCTTAACTTGGACATATCTGCCTGCGCGGATGGCTTGTGCCAGAACTACCACCACTGTTCTAGAGGGTTTCTCAGGACTAAGTACACCAAAAGTCGTTTTTCGGCTGCTCATGGCACTCGGCGGTAAATATGATGAAGGCCTCCCAAAACCGGAAATGCGCGAATAGCTGCAAGGTATTCAACACCGGGGACACGGGATTTAAAGGGACAGGAATGTGCTGGTCAGCGGTAACGTGATCAATTGCGTGACGAGAGACCAGATCATTGTATGGTTCAATCCACAGGCCCCAAATGATGATCTGAGTGTAATCATAAAGCCTGCAGATAGACTTTCCGCATACTACGGGTCTCAAACAAGGCAGTAAACTTCGTGTGGCGATCATAGCTGAGAAAACCCTGTCGGACATGGTTATTCAACCGCATAGGTAAATTTAAGGGAGCCAAAACTTACTGATCGGTTTTGAGGTTGATGTCAAACACATTCTGGGAACGGTAGAAACACACATCGAACTCCAAAAAGAAATTCAACTGACCAAACAACACAGGCGCATCTTCGGCCCTTGTCCACACACACAAGGCGCACTGGATTACTAGGATTAAGCTGTGGGTGAGAAGCAAAGACTGCTATCCCTCGTGCTTCGTAACGTCCCAAACTGCCGACAAGTGGCACACTGAATTTCTGCTCTTCCCAAACTGCGCCCAATGCCAGTCCTATCCCATAGGGCAAAACATTCACGGCTGCTCCAGTATCCAGCAATCCTAGCACCTCCACCGAGCGGTTGCCGTTACTCAGTACTAATGAAAGACGCGGCATAAGGCTTGTCGGCAGATTATCAGTGGATATATACGGAAAGCGCATTACTTGCCCGCCTTTTTGTCAGCCTCTTTAGTCTTCTTCAGTAATTCCATCAGAACTGCTGCTGCTGCTTCATTTCCAACCGGTGTATAGATGGGGTATTCCACGCCTGGTATTAGGGGTGAGAATTCTTCTGCAAGAGCATCGCGTTCAATCCATTCTGACAATACAACTTCGACAGGACGCCCTTTGCGACTTGCGATTTCCTGGGCGCGGCGGGCTGCCTCCTCTGAAAGCTCAACTGTGAACATCTCGGTCATCGACCATACTCCTATCCAATTACTCCATTGATTTTACCTCAGTGCCGACTACTTTTCATATCTGAGCACAAAAGTGATGTCAGATAGATTGTTGATAGCTATAATGTAGACCCATGCTGTCCACAAATATCATCGGAGTGTTATTCTGAATCGACACAATATTCGGACAACACAATCAACGTAGGTAACCAGCAATTATTTGCGGTGACCGTGAATGATTACACGCTTCCGCGAAATACCAAAGGCTTTTGCCAAGTCTAAGGTACTTTCGCCGGTGGTGAAACGCATGCGGATAGCGTTATTCCGTTCATCTTCAGGCTGTGTTTTGAAATTTTGCGGTTTAGTCTACAAACTGTCTCTGTACAGCCGTGTTAGCAGGGCTGCAACGGCTACGGAGATTGTGGAGCGTGCTAAGTGTTGGAAGCCCCGTGGGAGCATGTGGGGGCCTAGCCTGCCTCAGTTCAAAAAGAACTGAGGCCTTATCATTTCTAGCGCTGTAGTGTCCTCTACATCTTCCACTAAACTCTAGCATTTACTCCCCCACTTAATTGTTTTAAAGCCATGACAACTTCAACATTTCCCTTCAAGCTCAGCACAGATGAGTGTAGTAGTCACCACAGGTTGCCAACATTCTGAAGCGGCATTGCACCAGCACCGCAGCACAGTCCGTCACCCAGCTGGCAGCATCTCATGCAGCACTATAAAGCGCACCTCTTGGCTTGCGATTTCTTTACGGTGGAGACGCTCTGCAAATAGAGCGTCTATGTCCTATTCTTTATCGAACTTCAAACATGGCGGGCGTATCTGGCGGGCTGCACGAGCCCGCCAGATGCCCAGTGGGTCACCCAGCAGTCGCGATAGATAATTTGGCAGTTGGAGGAACGTCAGCCCACTATCCATTTCTTGTCCATGACCCGACAGCAATTCGTCACGGCTTTTGATACTGTGTTCAAGTCCACCCAGCGTATATCATTCGCACGCCCTTTCGGACGCCGAATGCCAACGCTATTGCCGAACGCTGGGTGAGAACAGTACAGCACGAATGTTTGAACAAACGGATCATCCTCAATGAAGCGCATTTGAGGCAGGCATTGAGCAAATACCTGGCCTATTACAACGGCTGCTACCCCCACCAAGGACTCGACCAACAGACTCCTATTCCCAGACCGATCCTTGTCCCAGTGGGAGAGGTAGGCAGCCACCCCATCCTCAACGGGCTTTTTCACGACCACTACCGCGCTGCGTAGCAGCTTGAGCCGTTGGAATGAGGTTATTTGACCATACGAACTTGAATAGTCAACACCTGCCCAGTTCGCTCTTTGTCCATCACACTCTCCATACCATGCCACTCCCGCGTCACTATGAACAGCGTTTTTCTATCCGCACCGCCGAGTATGCAAGCGAAGCCGCCGCGATCCAGTTCCACTATCTGCAACACATCCCCGCCTTCACGAACGCGGACGCAGCATTTATTGGGGACATCGGCGTACCACATGGCATTCTCGGTGTCGATGCAGATGCCGTCGGGAGCGCCGTTGCCCAAATTCGCCCATACGCGACGATTCGAAAGGCTGCCATCGGCTGCCATATCGAAAGCAGTGAGTTTGCTGGCATGTGACTCAGCTACAATCAACGTGGAGTGGTCGGGCGTGATGGCCATGCCGTTCGGGAAAGCGATGCCATCCGCTACTTGTCGAACTGAGCCATCGGGCGTGACCAAAGCGATGATTCCGGAATCGCTGAAGCCGCCACCGTTGACATAAGTATTGCCGCGCTGATCGACAACGATTTCGTTCCAGCCCTTGGCGTTGACACCGTTCAGGTCAGCATGAGTTACTAGCGATCCATCAGGCTCACGACGCAGGAGAAGTCCAGCACTCGACGAGACGATAAGCAAACGTCCATCTGGCAGCCAATCCATGCAAATCGGTTGAAACGACGGAAAGTTCAGCCGAATCATCACTTCGCTCTTGCCTTCGAGATCGACAGCGATGATTTCTTGAGTGCCCCAGTCGGAGACCCACAGACGACCCTCGTGCCAGCGTGGTGATTCGCCAAACGACAGACCTGTCAGTAGTGTTTGCGGTTTAAGCAAGGACATCACGACCCTCTTTCGATAGTAAAACGGGGCAACACACAGGTCATCCTTACGACTACAGGTTTTCAGGGGATTGGGTTCAAACGAAATTCAGTTTCGCTAAGTTAAGCGGGTTCGTAGGTTGCGACGATCACACCTTTGGGAGTCGGTTTGGCGCTGACAAGTTGAAGGGTGGCAAATGTGCCGTCATCCGCAAAAAGTTTATGCCCCGATCCCAACACGAGCGGGTGAATCAGCAGCACATAGCGGTCAATGAGGTTGTGTTTCATCAGTGTCTGGATGAGATTGCCGCTGCCCATAATTACTAAATCGCCGCCCGGCTGTGCCTTAAGTTCGGTCAGCGCCTTCGCTACGTCACCCTTAAGCAGCGTCGAGTTCTGCCACGCCAGCGGCTCTTTCAGCGTCGTTGAGGCAATATACTTCTGCATGTTGTTGAGCATCTCGGTAAAGGGGCTGTTGGTTTGTTTGGGCCAGAAATCGTAAAAGTTTTCGTAGGTACGTCT
>JBDTVG010000030.1:0-13538 GCA_040007395.1 Chloroflexota bacterium | reverse complement strand
TCACGTCCGGTTCTTAGGGGGGAAGGGGCTAGAAATAGCTCCGACCTACCCGACCAACAGCACAAACGTATAAGCCATGAGTCGGCTGAATGTCACTTGCTTGGTAGCTTGATCACTTTGAAGGAAACGTTGCATTCTTTGCATGATAATTTCTATAGTTAACTACGGGCAATACGAAAGAATTTGGGTAGCGGTCAAGAAGTAAGTGATGCTTGACGATGCAGGTTGTATTGAATGATAAACCAGCGCGTGACGAGTTCATGATTGCTTTCGGATTTGGAAAAGGACAGGGTTTTGCGAACAAAGCGACTAATGCGCTGGCGGAGCGTGTAATACCAGCGTTCCTAGTGAGCAGTTTGCCCCGTTTCCTTGCCGACACAGCGATGAGTACATTTTGGGAAGACAGCCTAGTAAGCCTGCCAAAAATCGCTGTAGGAGCGACCGCGACGGTAGGCACTCGGAATGGCATTCCACAGCGACCATAAATACGTGCCAACCCGCGCAGACTGGCCCGTTCTGCACAATCAAGCAGCACCTGCTCGCGTCGCTGCCCCTTATCGTTTGGCTTTGGCTCCAACACTCAAGATGCCCCGCAGTCTGTGCAGTAGCATTGCGCTTGACCGACCTTGTTGGTTCCGTTCTTGACGATATTCTCGCTAACGCATATCCGGCATTGATACGTTCTTGTTACTTGGATCATGCCGCCCATTGTGGCTCATCACTTTCCATTCTCCCACTACCAATATTATCCTTTGAATATTTCCTCAAGTCTGCCGTCACGATGGAAGATTAACAACCGTGTAGCATTGCCCTGATCGAAGGCGACTTCGCGCCAATCTGCTTGTAGATGTGGGATCATTTCTGAGTCCACAATCAGCAGATTCGCATCGGCACAGCCAATCGCCAGCGCCGAGGGATGCCCCTCGAAAACCGTCACGTTATGTCCGACATAGCCTAATCCCAGAAGATAGCCAAAAAACGGGATCGTTTCGCTAAAATTCGTGAGCAGTGCTGGGACTTCGTTTAGCGCGATAACCGTAATGTTGAGCGGTGTCTCAGTAGAGGCTATCTCCTCAACAGAGGCGACCAGATCCGGCGGGATCGAACCGGGAAACGGGCAGGGCTGCTGCATCAACATCCGACCCGGTGTCATCACCACGATATAGCGCTGCCCGGGAAGTGCTGGCTCGTCCTCTAGCAGAGTCGTTATGCCAGCCGTGACCTCGCGTGCCACGGCAAATCGTGCGGCGAGATCCGATACATCATCGACAGTGGGCATGTGCGGCACGAAATTAGGCATGGGTGGTTAGTTTGGTTTACCCCGGAAAAACAATCGTGAATTTCGAGCCAACGCCAACGCTGCTTTCCACTTGGATTGTCCCACCATGTGCTTCTGTCGCTAGTTTGCAAAAGGTCAACCCCAACCCGGTATCGGTAGTACTGCCACCTTGGCGATGCGAAGCCTGCGTGTATTTTTCGAAGATACGGACTTGCTCCTGTGGTGGAATACCTTCGCCTTGATCGGTGACAGAAAACCTCAGGCACGGATCGGGGGTTGACACATGCTCACACGACAGAATCACAGTTTTCCCGGTAGGGCTGTGCTTGATGGCATTGCTGATCAGGTTGGCAATGATACGCTGTACCAAAGCCCAATCCAGTACAAATGTCATTTCCGAGTCGCAGGTTCCCATTTCTAGATGTACTTTATAACTCTGAGCCATCCATTGGAATCCCTGATAAACTTCTTCGAGCGCTTGCCGTACATTACGTTTTGAAGGCTCCAGCATGAGCTTGCCTTCTTCTAGCCTGCCAATATCCAGAATCATCACGGTCATATCCAACAGGCTGTTGCTGGTATGGTAGATACGCAGTAGTGCATCCTTGAGGCTCGTATTGTTGCCGACCCCCAGACTAGGTTCTTCGAGAAGCATTTCCGAAAAGCCACGTATCGTCGAGATCGGGTTTTTCATGTCATGCACGATCATTTGGGTCAGTTCGTCGCGCGTCTGTTCAAGCTGGCGCGTCTGCAACAGACGCTTGACCCGTTGGCGTAGGACAGGCCAATGGATCGGCTTAGTCACGTAGTCCACTGCGCCAACTTCAAAGGCCCGATCCACTGATTCCTGATCTTCAAGGCCAGTGATGATAAGTACCGGAATCCGTTCGGCACTGGGCAGCGCTTGCAGTTGGCTGCAAATCTCGAACCCATCCAGCCCCGGCATGACGGCATCCAGCAAAATCAGGTCGGGTCGTGTGTTGAGGCTAACCTCAAGGGTTTCGTCGCCGTCTTCGGTTTCCTCGACATGATAGCCTTCTAACTCAAGTAAATGTCTAAGCACAAAGCGGGCAGTCGGGTCATCGTCTGCAACAAGAATGGTCACTTGCGGATGCTGTGGCAATGGCATTGTCACTGGCTTTCTTTATCCTGTTCCGCTTTGAGCGCAAGGGCAACCTTTTCATATTCGATCTCGATTTGCTCAAGCTGCTGGAACAAGTCGGTGAAGGTTCCTTCGCGTGCTTCGCCTTCAAGTGTTTTGCACATGCCAGAAAAGCGTACCGCGCCATAACTGGCACTGCCAGATTTCAGGGTATGAGCCAAACGGTAAATCTCGGTGAGTTCATTGTGCTCGACGGCACTACGCAAGGCTTTAAGCATTTTACCTGAATTATCTAAAAATGTCTCAATAGAACGCCCCATGAATCGCGAATCGCTCTGGTTGTACAATTTGCGAAGATTGTTAAAGGTCTTGGAATCGAGCGTCGCAAAAGCCATAGTCGAGATCGCTTTGCTCCTCGACTCGGACGATACGGGCTGTACAGCGACGGGATCGGGCGACAGTCCAGCCCACTGTTGGATAATACTGAGCAGCAGTTTAAAGTCAATCGGCTTAGCAAGGTAATCGTCCATGCCTGCCGCCAGACAGCGGGCGCGATCTCCCTGCATGGCGTTTGCCGTCAACGCCACAATTGGAATGCGCTTTCCGGTGTCGGCTTCTCGCTTTCGGATCTGTCGGGTAGTTTCGAGTCCGTCCATCCCCGGCATCATACAGTCCATCAGCACAAGTACATATGGTTTTTTATCGACAGCCGTCAATGCTTCCTCACCTGTACTAACTGCCTCAACAGCATAGCCTAGTCGCTCAAGATGTAGGCTAGCCAACTCCTGATTGACAATGTTGTCCTCGACCAACAGAATGAGAGGCCGATCTGCTGGTTTTGCAGCATCTTGGTGATTGAGATGAGCTGCGACCGCTGATTCGGGAACCGCACGATTAGGCACGGCTCTGGCAAGCAGCCCACGCATCGTCGCGATGTCGTCGGCATCCATGTTAGTGGGTAGTTTGAGCTGTACCGTGAACCAGAACGTTGATCCCTGATTCGGTTCGCTATCTACTCCAATCTTACCGCCCATCATTTCCACTAACCGCTGGCAGATCGCCAGCCCTAGCCCAGAGCCACCAAAGCGTCGTGTGGTCGATCCGTTGGCCTGTGAAAAAGGTTTGAACAGCTGACTCTTATCTTCAGTCGTTAGGCCGATTCCGGTGTCGATCACGTTGAAGCGGATCAGGACATCGGTTGTGCCGCTGCTTTCGAGAAACGCGTCTAATGTGATTTGACCTTGTTCGGTGAACTTGATGGCATTGCTCAAGAGGTTGAGCAGGATCTGACGCAACCGCATCGAGTCGCCAACCAGTACCTTTGGGATGCCCTTATCGACAGTCGTCAGGATGGTCAACCCTTTGCTGCGTGCCTGTGAGATCAGCAGATCGAGCGTACTTGCGATAATATCAGACAGGATAAAGTCGAGGCTTTCCAAAGCGAGTTTACCCGCTTCGATCTTCGAAAAGTCCAGAATATCATTGATGATGGTCATCAGTGCTTCACTGCTGCTGCGGATCACTTCAATCATTTTGTGTTGGTCTTCATTGAGCGCAGATTGCTCCAGCAGTTCTGCCATGCCGATCACGGCGGTCATGGGGGTACGGATTTCATGGCTCATATTCGCCAGAAATTCCGACTTTAGCTGTGAGGCTTCAAGTGCCTGATCGCGGGCAAGGGTAAGATCGCTTTCCATCCGCTCGGATTCAGCCGAATAACTGGCAAAGCGCTGTTGCAGGTCTACCGTGTCGATCTCGATAGCAAGCCCTGTCGCCAGATCGCGCAGCGTTTGTACATCATCTGGGGTAAAGTGGTGGGGTTGCGTATCCAGAACACACAATGCCCCGACCCGACCCCGGATAGGCGTTGAAACTGCTACTCCCGCATAGAACCGTAAATTGGGTTGACCCGTGACCAGCGGATGTTCTGCCAGTTGAGGGTCGAGCTGTAGGTCAGGAATACAGACAAGATCCCGATCAGCAGCTTTAAGAATTAGATCGCCACAGAATGAATAATCGCCGGGAGATTCGGGCTGCCCATACCACGCTTTGATATCCAGATGGTCCGCCTTTACCAAAACGATCAGTGCCATTGGGACATGGCAGACCTGCGCCGCCAACCGCGTGATGCGATCAAAGCGGTCGTCGGTGGGAATCTCCAGCAAACTCAATGGCGGGTGAGATTCTGACTGTTGGTTCGCGTTAAACAATACAGCGTTCATCAAAGTATTCTCCTGATCAGAATACACATCGTCAGGGCAACGCATCAAAATTCAAAACGTTAAAACTTGTGCTTTCTTCATTGAGTATCGCAACCGTTCAATTCTCGATATACATTTGCTCAGAAAAAATTTTGCTGAATAATTGATTATTCAGGTCTGATTATGTTGAAAAATCGATACTATTCGAACCAAATCAAGTTTGATACGTTTTTCCTGTACAGATCATACGATCAAGTGAGAAGGGCTGCAATCGCAGCGTATCTCAGAACTGTTCCAAGAGCGGTGTACAATTCGCGATTTGAGCCATGCTCTCAGCATAAATCTAGTTGGGCATGATGGCAAGTGTTGGAACCCACCTTTTTAATTTGAGTGTCGTTGCACGATGTTGCGATCTGGCGAACCCTCTCGCTACAATGTGGTGGATTATCGATGCAGATGCTTCCCAGAAAAGAGCCTTATGCGCGGTGTACTATGGCTGGCACTGGTTTTAAGCGTACTTCCGTTGCAAACTGTGGCGGCACAGCAGGCTCCACCACAGCCGATTGCCTATGGGCAGAGTGTCACCGGGTCACTTTCGACGGCACAGATCGAAGTGTTATATGTATTTTCCGCCAAACAGGGCGACTCGATTATCGCTGCCATGGATCTAAAAGATGGTACGCTCGATCCACTGCTGATTCTAGTCGATGAGTCGCAGCAAACGGTATTGGCTGTTGATAATGACAGCGGCGGCAATCATAACGCCAGACTGCGCTTCGTGATTCCTACCGATGGCAACTTCGTTATCAAAGCGACCGCTGTACAGGGATCGGGCGATATTCAGGGAACCTACACCCTTAGCCTGATGCTGGATAGTTCCGCGCCGCTAGGCGCTGCCAATGGCCCACTTAGCGTATCAGATGTGCCGATTGTCGCGCCGTTCATAGTTGGCGAAGAACTCAAAGGCGATCTCAGCGATACCGTTCAGTTTCGGCTGTATGTCATTCGTATCCGCAAGAGCGAACCGATCATTGTTACGTTGGATATTGCCGATAGCCCCAATAAATTACAGGCAGGCATGTATCTGTATACTCCAGACTTCCACGAAGTCGAGCGTGCGGAACTAGGGCAACCCCTCAACGTCAAAGCGACAGCGGACACTCTGTATTTCCTCATCGTGGCACGGGCGGCAGCCAGCGGCGCAGGCAGTTATACGCTGCGCCAAACGCTCGTAGCAAAAACTTCGACCCCCGCCATTACACCCGGTCAGACGGTGCGCGGCCTGATCAATAACGACAACGCCGTAAAGACCTACAGCTTGCAGGGCAGTGCAGGACAGGCCATCACTGCACGACTTCGGCGACTGTCCGGTGACCTGATCACGTATCTCTATGTGGTGTCGATTGACAATGGCAAGACGATTGCTCAGGCAACAGACAGCAATGGCGTTGCAGAACTAAGTGTTGTGCTGCCTGCCATCGGCACTTATGCAGTGGTTGCCACTCGCGGCGGGCAGCAAACAGGCACGACCAGCGGCGAATTTGCGTTAACGGTTTCTCAGCCGGGGCAAACTCCACCGCTACCACCGGAATTCCAGAACTATGCCACCCTTGACTATGGCGATAAGCCAACCGGAACAGTGGATGACACGACCTATGCCGTCCCCTATGTATTCAGCGCTCAGGCTGGCGATGTGATTCAGGCCACTATGAGCGCTGTCGATGGCAATGGCGATCTTGATGCGTATCTACTGCTGCAAAACGTAAAAGGCGAAACGCTGGCTGAGGACGATAACAGCGGCGGCGGCAAGAACGCCCATTTGCAGATCACGATCCCCGAAACTGGGCAATATGCGCTGGTCGCGACCCGTGCCAATCTCGCCAAAGGTACAACCAGCGGCGCATTCACCTTAGTATTTGATACAGTGAGCTTGCCGCAGTCTGACTCGCTTGTCTATGGGACTCCATTGGTTACAGAACAGGCTCAACCCGCTATACAGGGATCAGCGGTGGGTGGGCTGTATCACTTTGATGCCCAACCAGACACAGCAGTCAGTGTTGATCTTGCCGCCACAGACGGACTGCAAGCCGTGACAATGTTGACTGATACAGACTTTAAGCAGATCGCCGCCGCCAATGGGTCAATCTCTAGTACACTCATTAAGCAATCTGCGCCCTATTATATTTTTGTGGTGCGGGCAGGTGGCCCGAATCAACCTGCGGCGGGCAGTTACACAATTACCCTCAAGGGTGCGATCAAGCCAACCCCGACGCTGCCGCCGGGAGTGCTGGCTTTCGATCAGCCTGTCACTGGGAAGATCACGAACGAGGTTTATCAGGTACGTTACACGGTTCAGGCGCAGCAGAATATGACCTTAACGGTGACGATGGACGCTGCCCCCGGCTCGACCTTAGATCCACTAGTGGGTATAACCGACGCTGACAACAATGTGCTTGGAGTCAACGATGATACTGCGGCTGGCCTCAAAAACGCTACGTTGACTGTTACCACCCCGAAGGCGGGGCTGTATACTATTGTAGCGACCCGTTCGCAAGAAGCGCGGGGCAACACCGTTGGCGACTTTATCCTTACTATCAAGGCGCGTCAGACTGGTCCGGATATTCTGCCTATTGCCTATGGCGGCGTAGTCAACGGTGAGATTGTTGCGGATCGCTTCTTGTACTATTACACGTTTACGGGCAGCGCTGGCGACTTGATCACGATCAAGATGAACCATGTACCGGGCAACGAACTTGATCCACTGCTATATCTGTACGACTATACAGGCGGCAAGCCCAAGCTTATCGCTGGGAATAATGACGCTTCCGCCGAGATCAAAGATGCCGCGATTATCCGGTTCAAGCTGTCGCGCAGTGGGCCATATCTCATCGCCGCCACTCGCGCTGATGCGGCACAGGGCAAGACCATAGGCACTTTTGTACTGACGCTCACTAAAGATAATTAAGCACTCACTAACCACTATGATTCATCGCGCTCGTATAGTTTTTCTAGTTTCACTGTGCCTGCTGCTCATCGCACCGGATTTTGTTCGCGCTCAAACGACCCAACCGAGTAACACCATAGACTTTGGGCAAACCGTGACAGGCACGATCACTAATGATGCGTTTCGGGTTGTCTATACTTTTCAGGGGCGCAAGGGCGACATCATCGATGTGTCCCTGACCAACACTGATGGCACGCTTGATCCGGTGCTAATCCTTGCCGATGACCAGAATAAACTAATTGCCAGCGATGACGATAGTATCCCCGACTTTAATGCCGAGTTAGTATCCGAACAGCTACCGCGTGACAGTACATACTTTTTGATCGTGACGCGCTTTGGGCAGGAACGCGGCCTAACTACTGGGAGTTATTCGCTAACCCTCTCGCGAGTCGGGATAACTGGTGATGCGGATACCGCGCTGCACTACGGTGACAGCATCGTTAACGAAATCAGCACACAGCAATTTCAGCACATCTACGCTTTTCGAGCCATACGCGGCGATATTATTCAGGCGACCATGCAGCGTATCTCTGGCGATCTCGATTCATTCCTGATTCTGGCAGATGCGGCGGGAAACGTGCTGGTTAGCAACGACGAAGACGCGGAAAGCCCCGGCACACTCGATGCGGGTATCTATAATTTTCGCATCGAAAAGTCGGGCAATTATCTGTTGGTCGCCACCCGCTTTGGGCGCGAAGCTGGCGAAAGCAGTGGTGGATTCTCGCTCTCGCTAGATCGGCTTTCGCCGGAACGGCTCGGCAATATCCCCGAAAGATCCATTCTGCTGGACTATGGCAGCGTGGAGACTGGTACGATTGACGCAGATAACGTGATGCGTTTTTACCTGATCGAAGCGAAAAAAGGCGATGTTCTGACCATCAACGCTGAACGCACACGCGGCAACCTTGACCCAACGCTCACTCTGTACACCAGCGATCTCAAGGAACTTGCCAACAACGACAGCGGCCTGCGTGGTCAAAATGCGCGGATCTCGGCCTACACTGTACCCGTCGCAGGCAGCTATGTCCTGATGGTGTCCCGCTTCAATCGCGATAAGGGGATCACGGCAGGCGACTATTCGCTTTCGATGGTGGGGCGGAATGGCGCAACCGTCGGGGCAAACGGTAAATTGACCCTACAATACGGCAGCGCGGTGAGCGCTATTATCAGTGACAGCAGTGCCGAACAGCAGTACACCTTTGCCGGAACCGCTGGCGAAGTCCTTAGTATGAATATGGCAGTTACGTCTGGTAACTTGATCGCCCAGTTGATCTTCCTTGATCCGGCTGGCAAGCAGATCGCGCAGGATGATCCGGGAACAGGCGATGCCAAACTAACCACGATCAAATTGACTGCCACAGGCAATTATGTGATCATTGCTACGCGGCGGGGGCGTATCAACGGTACGACTCTGGGATCTTATATCCTCACACTTACCCCGAAAAGCCAGAATTAATATATTGCGGCACATCGCCATTAGCGATGTGCCTTTGCACTTCTTCTCAACCAAAATAATCATTCTCTACGACGTTGAGATTTGGTGAGTACAGTGAGGCTTAACGACTTATCCTGCTTTTTACCTGTCCTACTTGAGTACTACCTCGTATTAATGAAAGTTGTGGTAACATAAATGAAAGTAATTGTATATAGGGTACATCCAGAGTTGAGGTAGACATTGAACAAGATTGCTGAAGTATCCGCTCCCCTAATCCTGTAAAACCGTATTTTGCTACGGTGGTACGTTTATCTACAGCAAGATTGCGTTTCCAGATCGGCCTTCATAAAAAATACGTCCCAGTTTATAGGTTGGTTGGTTGAAGCATTACGTTGTACCATGTACCATAGAGTCTGATTATCCGAGTTGTAACGACGATTAACATTGGGACACAAAACAAGATGAATCATAAAAGACTATACGTTGGTGACCTTCCCTCAAATGTTACGGAGGGGCAGCTAGTTAACCTCTTTACAGAGGTCGGAGATGTTGAGTCAGTCAGTGTGATGAATGCCTCCACCGTCCAGACCTTTGCCTTTGTCGAGATGGCTTCGCCTGAAGATGCCCGTGAGGCCATTCGGCGTTACAATGGTTATGTTTTGGCGGGTTCGCGCTTGATTGTCTATGCTGTCCCGCCGCGCAGCCGGCCCCGCGAGGCTGCACAGCAATCTTAATTCCACAAAATACCCTGCGGTGAGAGTCCTCTAAACGGCCTCTCACGTTTGCTACCCCACTACAGGCCCGTTGAAAAAACTGGCCTCGCTTGGTTTGGCCTCAAGGAGTACCGAAAAACGATGGTGACAAGTTCTCGACCCAAAGCGATCACAGTAAACGGTATTACTAAACGCTATGGTCAACATATCGCCGTTGATAACTTGAGCTTTGACGTGTACAGCGGCGAGATCTTCAGTATGCTTGGCCCCAATGGCGCGGGCAAGACCAGCACAATCCGTATGATCCTTGACATTATCAAGCCCGATAGCGGGACACTTGAGGTGTTGGGCGGCCCCTTTGTGGAAGCTACCAAGCAGCGGATTGGCTATCTGCCCGAAGAACGCGGCCTCTACAAAAGTGTTCCCCTGCTCGAACTCCTGATCTATCTGGGAACGCTCAAAGGCATGAGTACTGCCAATGCTTCCAAACGGGCGAATCTGCTCTTGGAAGAAGTCGGGCTAGGCGAAAATAAGAAAAGCAAAGTTAGCGAATTAAGTCGGGGCATGTCGCAAAAAGTTCAGTTTGTTGCGACGATCTTGCACGACCCAGAACTGTTAATTATCGACGAGCCATTTTCGGGTCTCGATCCGGTCAATACCGAGATGATCAAGAATATCATCTATAATCTCAAGGCCAGAGGTCGCACGATTGTGATGAGCATTCACGAGATGCACCAAGTCGAGGAGATGGCGGATCGGCTGCTGATGGTTAATCATGGCAAACGGGTGCTGTACGGTTCTGTCGATGAAGTCCGCCAGCAGTACGCCGAAAACGCTGTGACGGTGTCGGGGCAGGGCGACTGGCAGAACTTGCCCGGTGTGCAGTCAGTTCGTCCCGGCGAAGGGGGACGCAGCGCTACACTAATGCTCGACGATCACACGACACCCGATCAGATTATGCAAGCGCTGGCGGCTAATCCCGACTATCATGTACGGAGTTTTGCTTTGGCAATCCCCAGCCTGAACGACATCTTTATCCGTGTGGCGGGCGATAACGGTGAGTTCCCTCAGGACAGTCAAGGGAAAGAAGGCAGCATTGAACCTGCACAAAATATGGCTAATCGCTAGATACGAATATATTCACAATTTCCGCCGCCGCACTTTCCTATTTACGGCGGTGGGCGTGCCGCTGTTCACGATTGTCATTATGTTGGTAGTTTTTGGCCTCGTCCAGCAATCCCTGACCGACACCAGCAACTATAAGCATATTGGTATTGTCGATAAAGCGGGTGTATTAGTCGATAGTGCTGGTAAGCCACTGGTCAAGCTGCCCGAACCGTTTGAGATGGTGACCTCGCCAGAAGCGGCGGCAGCAGTCGCCAGCAAGTCGTTGGACGGCTACTATATTATCCCTGCCGACTTTATGAGTAGCGGGCATATCGAGGCATACAATCGCGCAACACTGGGTCTTTCTGAGGGATTGCAGAACAGCCTCGATCAAACCATTAAAGATGCACTCAGCACGCGGTTAGGCGATCCTGTGCTTGCTAATCGATTGCAAGCGCCGCTGGAAAAGCTGTCGATCTTCCGTATTGGCAGCACCGAAAAACTAGAGTCTTCAGCGCTGTTTGCGGCGTTTATTGTGCCGTTTATTCTGGGTATCCTGATCTTTACCGCCGCCAATACGACCTCACAATTTCTGATGTCAGGCTTGGTCGAAGAAAAAGAAAATCGCATGGTCGAAGTATTTATCACAAGCGTTCGACCTACCGAAATACTGTGGGGCAAGATCCTCGGTCTAGGCACCTTGGGGTTGACTCAGGTATTGATCTGGTCGGTGATTGTGCTGATCTTTGGCGGGCTGCGTGGCGGCTTCAATGTGGGGCAAATTTTGAGCAGTTTGCAGCTTACGCCCGGTTACTTATTGCTGCTGTTAGCGTTTTTCTTGCTTGGCTATCTGGTCAACAGCGCAATCATGTTTGGCGTTGGCGCGTCGGTCAATGCCGAGCAGGAGAGTCGTCAGTTAGGTAGTTTCCTGTCGATCATCTCACTGTTGCCGTTCATTCTGTCGTTTAGCTTTATCATTGACCCAAATGGCACGCTTCCCGTATTCTTAAGCTTGTTTCCGTTGACTGCACCAGTAGGGATGGTGTTCCGCCTGTCGTGGGCTAATGTGCCGCCGTCACAGATCGCCCTCAGCTTGTTCCTTCTGATTGTCAGTTTTGCCGCGCTGATCTGGCTGGCGGCACGGATCTTCCGGCTGGGAATGCTCAACTACGGCAAGCGTCTTAGCCTGCGCGATATTGCGCGATCCCTGCGAGCAGGCCGACAGGTTATTGTGATCCCCAATCATGAGGTCGCCCCATGACTGCTATCGCCCGCATTTTCCTATATGAATTCCGTCGTCAAAGCCGCCGACGTGCCTACCGTTTTATGTCAGTGGGCGTACCGTTGATCGTGTTATTAATTTTCTTCGGGTTTCGGATCTATCAGCAGATACGTCCAGCAGATACCGGGTTAAGTGTCGATCTGAGCAAAACCAAAGATAATGCCAGTTTCCGACCTGTGGGCTTTGTAGACCAATCTGGCCTAATGGAGCCGCCCTCCCTGTTCAGTGGCTTGATCCGCTTTGACAGCGAAGATGAAGCGCAGGCGGCAGTTCGCAGCAACCAGATCGGCGGTTATTATGTGATCGCGCAGGATTATCTAAGAACAGGCGAAGTGAACCAGTTTTTTGATCGCTTTAGTTTCAGCAATCTGAGCAACACTGGACTGAAAAGTTTGATCATCGACAGTTTGTCAGCGGGCAAAAATATCGATCCAAATCTGATCGAACGCCTCCAGTCGTCGATTGTTGTGTCATCACATGCAATCAACGAAGCGGGTACTGCCAAACAGACTACCAGTGGCGACACCTCGTATTTCTTAGCTTACGTCTTTAGCCTAACTCTGATCTTCAGCTCGTTTATTACGAGTGGCTACTTGATGCAAAGTATTGTTGAAGAAAAAGAGAGTCGTATGATCGAGATCTTGCTGTCCTCGATCCGGCCTGTTGAACTGCTCGCTGGGAAGATTTTAGCGCTTGGCTTGCTCGGTTTGATCCAGATGCTGCTATGGGGAGTTACCCTGCTATTTATCGTCCAACAGTTGCCAACGCTTATTCCCCAGATGCTCGGCGTTAAACCACCAAGTGGCATCCAGCTTGTAGTGCTGCTGATATATTTTGTGCTTGGCTATTTACTACTGGCTGCTGTCTATACCTCGATTGGTGCGTTGGCAACCAATATGCGCGAAGGGCCACAGTTGGCGGCGTTTATCACGCTGCCGTTCGCGCTGCCTATGTACGCACTATCGATCATTACTGCCTCGCCGGGTGGGCCGCTGGCAGTGGGTCTAAGCCTTTTTCCGATCACCGCGCCACTCACAATGGTCAGTCGCATTGCGATTAGCGACGTGCCGCCGCTCGAACTAGCGATCAGTATTAGCCTGTTGATGCTAACCATTGCGCTGGCGATCTGGGTAGCAGGTCGGCTGTTTCGGGTCAATACATTGCTTTCAGGCCAATTGCCGCGTTTGCGCGATCTACCGCGCCTGATTCGCAAGTCAATCTAGCGTCTGAGATAAGTAGCGACTCTCTTGTGATATAAACTTGTCTCTACGATGATGTTTAATCTTTTTACGGCGCGATAGCTTTGTATCGCGCCTTTTATGGGCAAAATCTGATCGAACTTTTATTCAACAGATGCAAATAGTAACTAATGGTGCAAGCTAAAGCGAGAATTCAGCAATAGACATCTTAAAGGG
>JBDTVG010000029.1:0-40945 GCA_040007395.1 Chloroflexota bacterium | reverse complement strand
TTCCTCCTTATTCTATCTTCTTGGAGCATCCTTTTCTCTGGAATGGCCTTATGGATGGCAACAATTCAGCAGTTGATAAGCTTAGGGTGCTTGTTTCTCGAAATTTTCAACATATTGCTCTTCTACAGCTTGCAATGCAGCATCAAGCGAGTTGAAAAGCCAAGTTGCTGGATCACTAAACATCTCTTCTAATACAAGACTTGTCAGTCCTTCGCTGTTTTTGTCGGAAATAACGATTGCAGTAGGGAAAGGTAGGTCAAAATACCGTTCTTGGCTTGCACTAATGGCCTTCAATATCTCATCTCCCCACTCATAAGTCATTTTTCGTAGATCGAGGATGAGTGCCCAAGGACCCCAAGCCGCGAGTGCTGCTCGTATGATCGCTTCCATAAAGCTGGCATCGCCATTTCCCTTAGAGCCATAGCCGTATTCTCCTTCAAAGGCTACGATGAGGACTGTGCGCTGTGGGACAGTTAGGAATGAACAAGAAAAGAACTCGTATTTCAAGTTACTAAGATCTTCCAATCTTAGCGGATGCAGTTTCATCGTAAATAAAATTTCCTTTGCTAACTTGAAGGACTTCTCGCTACGCTAATCTGCTCAGGTTGACGTGCCAGATTCCTTCGCCGGGGCAAGTCGAGCCGTTGGATCTGTGGACATGCGGTACAAGACATCCCACAATCGTGGATCAAGTTCAAGGATACCCGCTTGCTGATTGGACTCTTTGGCTTTGTTGGAACGATCACCGGGCAGACGTACTTGATCTGACTCAGTGTTCGGTGGCGCGTTGCGGATCTCGTCTGCTAGCACGGAGACTTCGCTGTAGAAGCCTTCTGGGTCACTGCGAAACATCGACGGATTGAACGCTATAAACATCACGCCAAGATCATATTCGCTTTCAAAAGCCGATCCCATCGGTGTACCGAGGAATGCGCCGCACATGATCTGGATCGCCAAGCCCAGCCCATAGCCTTTGGCCCCGCCAAAAGCGCGTACTGCATTGGCTTCTTGTGGCGCAACCGCATCTGTGCCATCTTTTCGGTAGTAGGTATGCGGCGGCAGATCGTGGCCTTCCATGGTTGCGAGGATTGTTTTGCTCCAAGGCGACTCAGCCGTCGCAAAGTCCATAATAATTGGTTCCGGGTCTGTCGAAGGGATCGCCATACAGAATGCATTTGTGCCGAGTACCGGAGCGTAGCTGCCAAAGGGAGCCACATTCGCTGGCCCAGCCGAATTGATAATCAGTCCAATTAAACCCTGCGCCGCGATTTGTCGCCCGTAGGGCGCGAGACTGCCATAGCGGCTGGCATTCTTGAGTCCGACAACGGCTGACGGGGCACTCTGCATCTTGGCTAGCAGCAGATCGATACAGTAACGGGCGGCTAACGGTCCCAGTTCGCGCTGACCGTCTACCATTGCCATCAGAGGCAAGTCTTGGATAATTTTAGGCTTACCCTCTCGAGCTTTAATCTGATTATCAAGCGCCAGAAACTTGATCAAGCCATGGGTCCTGATGCCGCGCATCTCAGCATCGAGATAGTCTTCGGTGATGAAATCTGCCTCTTGCGCTGAGAGGCCACGCAAGAGGCAGATTTCGATCAGGGTGCGCTGGATGGTGGTGATTTCGACACTAATCATACGCTAGGTTCCTGCAATGTTATTGTCTAGATCAGGCTTTTTCCGGCGACTCATTTTTGGGCTGCTTACGCAGTTTACGCGCTTTGTCTTGCAGTTCCCGGAAATAGTCGGTTTCGGTGATCTCAGCGACTTGCTGCTTCTTCTTGGCATCATCGATCTCGATACGGAGTTCTTGTACCTGTTGCTTGAGGTTTTGCTCACGAGTCTGGACTTCCACACCCATGTTCTGGAACACCTTCGCCAGTTGACCGAGTTCGTCGTCGCGTTTGATAATATCAGTTAGCAAGGCAGGATCGAATGCTTCCGTCTTGAAGGTAAGGGCTTGTGCCGTACTTGCCAGCGATTGAATAGGCCGAACCAACTGCCGCGCCGCCACAAAGCCCTGAACACTGGCGAGCGCAATAGCGGCTAACAGCAATACCGCCGTGATAATCACCGTTTGGATAGCGAGTGCCAGTGCTTCGGATACCGATTTTTCAGCCACCACTTTGAAGGTCTGAGCATTCAAGTGTAGTGTGCTGGAGGCCAGCACAACATTAGTTTTGGTCAAGCCCGTAGTGATGCCATCCTGAGCAGGAACATCAAAGTGCGTACCACGCAACACTACCGAGGGATTAAGGTGTGCAATCACACGCCCATTCGCGTCTACAATATAGACACTTTCACCACTCGTTACATGGATACTGGCGATCAGATCCCAGATCTCTTTGAAGCGCACATTGCCGACCAACACGCCGTCTACCTGTCCAGTACGCTTGTTGAACATCGGTACCGAGATTGTGAGCGACGGCTCGCCAGTCTCTTCATCGAACTGTACGGGGCCGTAATAGGTCTTGTTGTCATTCTTGGGCGTGGTGAATTCAGGCGATTGTGAGTGGCTGGTTTGCTTGGCATTCGTGACAACGCTCAGTCGCGAAAGACGAATCTGTTCATTCCCATCCCCGTCCAGCAGGGTTAATTCCTGAAATACCTGTGGATAGGAAGGCAAACTGGACAGGGTATAGACCCGCTGGTCTGGTTCGAGATAGCGTAGGTCTTTTGAGGCAACCAGTAGTTCACCTTCAAGCCGTTGCATGAACGCATCGACTCTTGTGGAAACACGTTGGGCAACGGCGCTTTCTAGCTCGCGGGCTTGCTGCTGCTGAACATTGAAGCTTTGCCAAGCGAGTACCAACCCGACGAGCAGTAGGGGGCCAATCGCCACACCGATAAATGCAATTGTTAACTGACTCCGAATACTATTCCGCACCGCTAACTCCTTTTCTAGCGAATAACGATGTCTGCTTGTTGCAGGATCTTGTCTGGGATGTCGAGACCGATGATTTTCGCCGTCTTCAAGTTGATGGACAAAAAGTATTCGGTTGTTTCTACAGGAATGTCAGCGGGGCTTACTCCTTTGAGTACCTGATCCGCCAGACGTGCTGCCTGCCTGCCAAGCGAGACAAAATTAAAACCATACGAAACCAGCGCTCCTTGCTCGACCTGAGGGCCATTCGGAACTGCAAGTGGGAGCTTGCGGGCAATCGCCGCCGCGACCAAATCGTCCAGTCGCGAAGCCACCAGATTATCGGGCAAGATCAAGATAGCATCTACGTCGTCCGGGATATTGTTGATCGCCGCCGTAATTTCATTGGTATTGCGACTTTCGCGCAGGGAAAGCTCAATGCCTAGTGTACTCGCCGCGTCACGCACCAATCCTAGCGCCAGCACTGCCGAAGCGTCGTCAGGATTATAGGGAATATAAATGCGCTTGATATTTGGCACAACTCGTGTTAGCCATTCAAGGCGCTTGCTCTCGCTCGAGCCGTGCCGAATGCCTGTCATGTTGCCACCGGGATGGCTGAGTTTGGGGACAAACTTTACTGCTACAGGGTCTAGCACAGCCGCAAACACAACCCGTTTGTCGGTATTGGCAGTCGCGGCCTGTACCGCCTGAGTTGAAGGCGTACTCAGCGAAAGAATGAGATCGATGTCTTTCCGGTTGGTAAAGTCTTGTGCAATAGGTGCGAGCTTGTCAATAGTCCCCGCAGGGCCACCATAGACATAAACCACATCTTTGCCCTCGACATAGCCCAGATCGGTCATCCCAGCTTTGAAGCCATCAAACACGGGGTTGAGCACCGGAGCAAGGTTAACCACTCCAATGGTAATAATGTGAGTCTGGGCAGGCGCACAAGCGCTCAAGAGCAAGCTAGAGACAAGCAACAACGTGACAACAATTAACTGATGTGGACGAGTGGATTTAGCGAGTGTCATCCATAACCCTCAAGTGTATTAGGGGATTGTATCCTGAAAATCATGCGCATTTCATGGTTGCATTCTATCATTATTCGTTTGCAGAGAACGTGACAATTACAATACAAAAGCAAATTCCACCTTGAATCAAACGATCACCTTACTGTAGGGTAAGACAACTGATCTCAGATAATGCAGGGTCGCTTATCGTTGAAGATAGTTGGCAAACTGAGATCCGCCGCACTCAAGAGAATATCTATAGTAGCACACCCTGAGTAATCCTACCGTCATGCAGGTTTTGAGGTTCGACGGGCTAAAAAAAGAAACCGGGCAATAAAAGCACTTGGAGAAGCGCCGGAACCCACAGTATTGTCAATCCTAGTAACAATCTGCCCTGACGCAAACTTCCAGCAAATAACACTCCTGCCGGAACTATCGGTGCGGCAACCCGATACGCCGCAATAAGATCGTAGGCTGAAGCACCGGGCAGATAGATTACCCATAGTGCAGCGCCCAACACTAGACACGTTGGCAGCGAGACTTGCCGTTTGACCAACAATTGGAAAGCCGCCATGCCGCCTAGCAGCACGGCAGGTATGATCAGCCACCACACCATAAGCCACAGTTCGACGGTTGATTTCGCCATGGTGTAGCCAGCAAACGGCACAATGGAAAGTGGTGGCCCCTGATAAATGCCAATATTGGACTTGGCAAACGTCACTTGCAATAGTATCGCCAACAACACATAGGGGAGACTTGCCCCGATACCCACTAACAAGGCAGTCCGCCGCTCGGAAAACCACAAATACAACATGGCAGCCCCTATAAAGACAAAGCCCATGTCTTTTGTCAGAGCGCTTAACGCTAGCATAAGCGTTGCCAATCGCATTTGCCGTATTTGCCCATCTAGTATGAGGAGCAATCCCGCAACTCCCAGACTCATACAGAGAAGCTCATTGAGATCCATGCGAATAACTAATAAGCAGCCCACCCAACTCGCAAAAACCAGTGCATACCACGGCGACATTTGATAGCGTTCTAGCCAAATCGCCAGCAGCCCTGTCGTGGCGGTCAAGGCGATGACATTGATTGCAATGAGCGTCCAAGCCGCCAGTCCAGTTTGACCGAACGACAACAGCCCTCCTAATAAGGGGTATAGGAGTCTCTGGTAACGATAGGTCGCAATGTCCAGTTTCGGACTTGCAGCGATTCCTTCTGTGGCGATATAGTAGCTAAACTGACCATCGTACCCTACCGAACCAGCCGGATCGTGCTCATTAAATTTCGTCCCAATGAGAGCAAAGAGCTTCGGATCGCCACCCGCATGGATCAAAACAGCAGCGACCCAACCAAGCGTTATCGCCAATGTGAACAATGTCACCACTAACCAGCGGCGATTAGTCTGCATGTTCTGGCTCTGAGGAATGTCCTGAGGGAGCATATTATTCTCGGTAAGTTAACTGAACTTTCGCAATGGCGCTAGACAGTACGTAGTGTGTCGCGGATTTTAAGAAGACGCTAGTTACGCTTCAACCAATTGGCGATAGGTTGTGTCAGCCATTAGGGATAGCTGTAAAGGATGCTCATGCCGCCGCACTTAGTCCATCGCTGCGGGTGGCTTGAGAACTTCCTCAATCATGTTTAACAATTCGTCCGGCAAGAAGGGTTTACTGACAAAACCATTGCAGCCGAACTCCTCAGCGATACGCATCTCCGCAACGCCAGCACGCGCAGTAACAGCGATAATAGGGGGCGGAGATTGTCCTAGCTGCCGCTTCAACATTAGGGTCATCGTGCGTCCATCAATGTCAGGCAGGTCAAAATCAATTAGGATGACATCTGGGCGCTCCCAGCGAGCCATTTTTGCGCCTTCATAGCCTCGCAAGCAGTGCTTGACCTCGTAGTTCGCAGATCGAAGGATACGGATGGTCATATCCGCATTTTCCTGATTATCCTCGATCAAAAGTATATAGGACATTCTCAACGTTCCTCAGATTCAGCTAGTCATGATGTGGGACATAGGCTCGTGGTTGGACAGCTTTTATAGCACTAAGAATGTGTTGCGGATCAATGGGCTTTGTCACGTACAACGCTGCATTGTCGCTCAACGCTCGATCCTGATCTGCCGCCGAACCGCACACGATCACCGGGATAGAGCAGGTTTCGAGATTTTCCTTCAGAGCTTTCAGAATATGCCAACCATTTGTGGTAGGCAATTGAACATCTAGGACAATCACATCGGGCAACATACCAAGCGCCATATCAAAGGCATTTGCCCCAGCATTGGTAGAAATAACGATAGCTTCGAGCGATTGGAGCGACTGCCGTATCAGATCGCAGGTGCTAATATCGGAGTCGATGAGCATGACTGTAGGGGCTAACGTAACTGGAATATTCGAGGAAAACAGCCGACTGGTACTAATACTAGGTTCTGGCACTGTACTGGAAACCGCATCTTGCCCATGAACCAGCGGCAAAGCAAACGAAAAGATGCTGCCCTGCCCAAATACACTTTCTACTGTTAAGTTATCGCCGTGCATCTCGCAAAGTTGCTTGCTGATGTCTAGCCCCAACCCCGTGCCGCCATAGTACTTGCTTGTATCTTGGTTCGCCTGTTGGAAGCGATCAAAGATATGAGCTAAGGCTTTTTCTGGTATCCCAATTCCGGTGTCGCTTACGGAGATTTTCACGCCTCGGTCTTCGGCACGGGCAGATAGCGTAACACTGCCTCTATCTGTAAATTTGATAGCATTCGCCATTAGGTTAAGAATAATCTGGCGAACCCGTGTCGCGTCTGCCCAGACAATCGGTAATTGATCGGGGAAGTCGGCGCGAATTTGAATGGGTTTGTCTTTTACTAAACCAACCGATGTGGCGAATACGCCCCGGAAAATGTCGATCAAGTTAGTTGGCGCACATTGGAGTTCGAGCTTACCTGCTTCGATCTTGCTCAAGTCCAGAATATCATTGATCAGCCCAATCAGGTGATAACCATTTTCTTTGATTAACCGAATATCTTTGGCATACACAGGCGGGAGTGGCACATTATCATACATCGTCGGTCGGTCAAGCATTGCGCTTGTGTAGCCAATGACAATATTAAGCGGCGTTCGCAGCTCATGACTCATATTTGACAGAAACAGCGATTTGGCCTTGTTGGCTTGTTCAGCCCGTTGTTGTGCAATCGCAAGCTCGGCGGCGGTCTGCAACTGGTTTTTATACAGGTACGCATTCTGTAAAGCAACGGCGATCTGGTCGCCCAGAATGCCCATAACGCGCAGATCAGCTTCGGCAAAACGGTTGATTTGGTCTGATTGAAGATCGAGTACACCAAGCAGTTTGTTCGCAACAATGAGAGGGACAGCCATCTCCGAATGCGTGTGAGGCAGGAGTTGGTTAGATAGGAAGGGCGCTTCAAAATTGGCATTGTTAACGATGATGCCATGCCCCCCACGCGCCGCTCGTGCCACAATGGAGATCTCTGTCGCCAGAGGGATAGTCCGCCGCTGCATGAGCAATTCTTGGTCAGTTTCACCGGGGCTAGCTGCTAAAATCAGACTCGTCCCTGTATCGTCCAGCAAGTACACTTGAGCGTGGTAAAGGTCAAAATTTGTTTTAGTAAGTTCTGAAATCGTCTTTAACAATCGATCTATATCGAGAATCGCAGCAGCAGCAGCGCTTACCTTGGCGACTGTCTCAAGTTCACTAGTGCGTGCGATAACCCGCATTTCCAGACCTTCGTACAGCGCTTTCAGTTCGCGTGACATATGGCTAAAAGCTTCCGCGAGCTTACTAATCTCGTCGCCACCTTTTACAATCGGGATCGGGACTTCCCACTCGCCACGACTAATCGCTGCCGAACTTTTCGCCAGTTGTTGTACAGGTTGAACGATATTTCGGGTGATGAACCAAGCAAAACTCAGGGCAATAAGCAGTGCGCCCGATGCCAACGTAATGATGACTAATCTCGCGTTATTGATCTGACTCAAAACTTTGCTGAGCTTTTCTTGGTAGATGAAAGTCCAGTGCAAATCGTCGCGATTCGGTACAGTGACAGATACAAACGCTTGCAGCGCATCAGGGCGATCTTGGGAGCTAAAAAAGGTTCCTTCGGATTGTTCCCGAATGAGATGCGAATCGCGCGGTTGATCTTTGTCAAATGTGCTTCCGGTCTTGAGGAGGTTTCCATACAGCTTGTCAGGATCGGGGTTCGATAGATAGTTTCCTTCATCATCTACAATGTAGAACGCAGCATCCGAATCAAGCGCTATATTGGATTTCAACATCGGGCTAGCCAAGGCTTTGAGGGCGATTATCCCAACAATGCCACCATCTTCTGAGTAGAGTGGAATAGAAAACCGGATAATCGGCACATAGGGAAATTCGATTTTTTTGTGACTGCTGTTCAAGTCAACATCAGAAATATAGACCTGATCTAACAGCCGGAACGCCTCAATATAATAAGGCTGATCTCCTTGTTTTTCGAGGGCCGTATCTGGAATGGCAGTGGGTCGTCCATTGATATTGTCGATACCTAGAACTTCCTGCCCACTGTTATCGAGGATGCGTACCCCCAGATAGACAGGATTATCCGTCAAAAAGAGCTTTAACTGCGACAAAAGCACTGTCTTGCTCGATTCGTTAACCGTTCCATCTAGCAGACCCACATAACCTCTGGTTGCTGGCGACTGGCTAACGAACAATACGTCTCGTTCCCCTTCTGCGAGGAATTTCAACGCCGCCGCTGCCTGCGATTTGACGAACTGGAGATTTTTAGCGTCTGCAGTCTTAAGCACCTGATCAGTTGTAATGGTTATACTATAAGTACCGATTAACACCGTGGGGATAAGCAACGCCAGTGCAACGACCAGCATTATTTTTATTTGTAAACGTTGCGAAATAAGTCTAAACATAGCGCCAAATACTCCGACACCAATTCAATCGCTGTCTGACTAACCATAACCATCAATAAGGGTGTGAACGGGTTAGTCAGCGAGATCCAAAAGGAATCTCCTATAGACTCTATAGGCTAGCAAGTTCGCCAGCAACTATGTGCTGGCGGCAAGATAGATGCGCTAAATTGATGGGCTTCGACCCGTTAAGTTCTTGATTGTTGCCGTCTACGCCGCCACACATCAAATGTTATGGCAATTAACAATACAATTCCAAGCACAATTTGCTGCCAGTAGGCTGACACTTCCAAGAGGATCATCGCGTTTTGTAAGATACCCATCATCATCGCGCCAATGATGACACCGAGAATGCTTCCCTGCCCTCCAAAGAGGCTGATTCCACCCAGTACACAGGCAGCAATGGCGATTAGTTCGGAGCCGTCTCCCGCGCTAGGATGACCACTGGTTAACCGAGCAGCACCAATAATCCCGACGATAGCCGCGCAAAAAGAGCTAATTGCATAGCACAGAATTATCCTTCGATCAACGTTGATACCAGAGAGTCGTGCAGCCTCAGTATTGCCACCCACCGCGTAGATTTGCCGTCCAATATAGGTAAATCGGGTTAGCACAATGGCGATAACAGCCACAATGACCAAGACAACGAAGGGCATCGGGACGTTAAACAGCGATCCCTGTGCAATCGGAAGCAGTTCGTCTGGAACGCCGACAATCGGATAGCCCATTGTGATAGCAACCGCAACACCGCGAGCTAGTCCGAGCGTAACTAACGTGATGAGAAAGCCGTGCATCTTGAACTTGCTCACAAACAGACCATGAACCACACCAATCATTGTACAGATGATCAGCGTAACGACTATCGCCAGTGGGAGTGGAATCCCTAAGGTATGCACTTGCTGCGATTCATCGGGAATGACACTGAAAAACGCAACCAGTACCCCAGCCAGCCCGTACACCGAACCAACAGAAAGGTCGATTCCTCCTAGCAAGATGACAAAGGATTCTCCGACACCCAGCAGGCCAATCAGAGCAATATCTCGCCCTAGAGTTTGGATATTGCTTAGACTCAAGAAGCGAGGATTGCGAAGTGTTACCAGAATCGCACCAACGACAAGTACCATGAGCAGGGAAAATTCGTTCGTGCTAACAAGACCTCGCAACAGTGTCGCCGGTGTGTTCTTAATTTGCTCTTCAGGATAGTTATTTGAGACAGGAGTAGTCGTTGCCATAACGTAGTTCCTTTTTAGGTAGGGTTAGCTTGCGGCAGAGAGTTGGTGATTTCGGAAACCCCCATCGAATAATTTGTTGCGGCAGCAATAACTTCTTCCTGTGCATTCGGTTCTTGAAGCTGGTCGTGGGTAAATTCCCCGGTTATTCTACCATTACACATCACAAGCACCCGATCGCTCATGCCGAAGATTTCGGGTAATTCGGAGGAAATCATCAGAATACCTACGCCTTGGCTCGCTAATTGGCTCATGAAGGCGTGTACTTCTGCCTTAGCGCCAATATCTATACCGCGTGTTGGCTCATCCAATATGAGCAACTTGGGATTCGTACTAAGCCACTTGGCAATGACGACCTTTTGCTGATTACCACCGCTCAAGTTGCGGACAATCTGGCTCAGGGAAGGGGTCTGAATATCCAATAACTTCCAATAATAGCGGGCCGTCTCACGCTGTTTGTTATTGCGAACCCAGCCTAGCAAGCCGCTGATTCGGTTCAGAATCGAGAGGGTGATGTTTTCCTTAACATCCATGCCCAAGACTAGACCCTGCAATTTGCGGTCTTCTGGTACTAACCCAATCCCCGCCCGAACAGCGTCACTTGGATTGCTGAATTTTTGCTCTACCCCATCGATCAAAATCTGGCCTGTTTTTTTGGTATCAACACCAAATATCATACGCGCCACTTCAGTACGACCCGCCCCGATCAATCCAGCTATTCCCACAATTTCACCATGACGAACCGAAAAGTTTATGTCTTGGATACGCTTGCCGTTGCTCAGATCGCGCACCTCAAGCACGGGTGTGCCGATGGTCGCAGGTTGCTTGGGATATAGTTCCACTTTCCGACCTACCATCAAGCGAATAACTTGTTCTTCAGTTGCTTCGCCAATTGGCAGCGTACCTACTCGTTCACCATCGCGCATGACAATAATGCGATCGGCGATACCTAAAACTTCTTCCATACGATGACCAATGAAAATAACAGAAATACCACGATCCTTGAGACGTTTGATCAGCGCAAAGAGGAGGTCAATGTCATGGGAGGCAAGGGAAGAAGTCGGCTCATCCATGATGATCAGTTGGGCAGACCGTGAGATGGCCTTAGCAATTTCAATCATCTGTTGCGCGGCGATTGGCAGCGTTTGTAATCGCTGCCGAACTGGCACTTGTGCTCCCAATTGTCCCAGAAGTTCCCGCGCCCCAGCGTTCATTTTTCCAAAATCGATCAAGCCGGGTGAGTGTGGGACACGCGGTTCTCGATTAAGAAAAATATTTTCGGCAACCGTTAGATGGGGAATAAGGGCTAGTTCTTGGTAAATCGTGCTAATACCATGTTCTTGGGCTTCAGCAGGGGAATGAGGTCGAAAATCCCGCCCTTTGAATTTGATCGTGCCGGAGTCAAACAAATAGACTCCAGACAATATTTTCATTAGGGTTGACTTCCCTGCTCCGTTTTCGCCAACGAGGCCGATAATTTCACCCGGATATACCTCGAAGTCGATATTATTGAGTGCCAGTACCCCCGGAAAACGCTTAGAAATACCGGTGGCTTGCAGTAGTAAATCGTTTTGCATAAAGTGCGAACCATTAATCGCTAAATTCGTCATGAGAAATAAACATGATAATGATAAGTAATGGGGGAGAGGTTCGCCACATTTGAGCGAACCTCTCCCCTTTGTCTAAACTTACTGGGACTTGATACCAATCGAATTCAGGTAGTCTTGGTAAGATGCGAGTGTGTCCGGCGTGACCACGTCTGCGCCAGTATCGAGATTATCCTTCTTGTCGCCAGAGAGGTAGGGCGCAAGAATTGCCATGGTCTTATCCTTACCGATGCTCGACATCGCGTACAGAATATAGACAGGCAGATAACCGTAATAATACACCCGCTGACCAATGGCTGCTGAAACAACCCCTTCCTTCAAACCTTGCATTGTTTCTTTCTCAAGGTCAAAGGCGACCAGCTTGACTTTAGTATTGTTAGCGGTCTTGAGTGCTTGGATGGCGGCAGGCCCATTGTAGGAGTAAATACCGATCATCCCCGCCAGATCAGGATAGGTCGTGAGGGCGGCTTCGGAATTGCTCAGCGCTTTGCTTGGGTCGCCGTTGTCCACTAGAACGGTCTCTAGGGTGCACTTGCTATCCTTGAAAGCCTCTTTGATGCCTGCGATACGGTCAACTGCGTTTTGTGCAGTGATGAAACCAACGAAGCCAACCACCTTGCCGCAGTTAGCGCCGAGCGCATCGACCATAGCCTTACCAGCCAGCAGACCACCTTGGAAGTTATTCAACCCAACGAAGATGGAGCGTCCACTATCAGGGCTATCGGAGTCCATGAGGATAAAGTTGGTACCAGCACTGATACCCTTCTTAACAATCGGTACAACTGAGGACGGATCAATGGCAGAAAAGGCAACGCCTGAATAGCCGTCAGTAACCAGCGTTTCCAGCAGTGACTGCTGAGAAGCAATGTCGCCAGCCTTAGGCGGCGCTTCAAAGACAGTCGGCACACCAATTTCGCTAGCGGCACGTTGTTCACCGATAGCGGCGGCAGTCCAGAATGCCGAGATGACATTGACTACCAACGCAAACTTATATTTTGAGGGGTCCTGACCTGCGGTTGCGGTGGTGAGTTCGTCAGCTAAAGCCCGGAGCTTGGTCGGGTTAAATGGATTACCGCCGGCTGCCATAGTCGCAGCAGGAGTTGCCGACTGAGCCTGTAACAGCCCAACCGCTGGCCCCTGTGCATCAAAGATAACAACCAACAGGACAATAAGAATAGTGACTAAATGACGTGATTTCATGGGTTTTGCCTTTCTCAAATTTATAAATTCGTTCTTGGGTATTTGTATCCCGATAGAAATCTCACTATTGGCTTTGCCCACCTCCTTTGACTAACGCACGGGTCAACTGTAACCCTCGCTAAAGTAACTATGACCAGAACTGTCATTCTACACTTGTAGAACTGATGTCATTGTAGAAGAACCTATCGGTCGTTACACTGACTCTTTACCAGCGTACCTAAAGTTAGTATGCTGTCGTATTACAATATGCGATGATTAAGAAATAACAGAAATAACAGAAAGATTAGAGCTAAATCTACTACCGAAACTCGCCTGCTACTCTATCGGAAGCAGAATCGAGCGCATGGATCAGCGCTTCAAGGGTGCGGACAAACTCAGGGGCTTGCCCTTTGATAGGTTGATAAACAACGATTTTTTCCATAATGGGACGGCGCTCTGCCTGTGGATTTGGATAAGCGGACATTAACAATATTGGGGTTTCTGCAAAATTAGGCATCATGTGTATCGAGTGCGCCAAAACAAAGCCGTCGGTATCTGGTAATACAATATCAAGGATAATGACATCCATACGCTGCTCACTTAGCAGGGCAAGACCCTCATGTCCGCTGTAGGCTTTCCAAATCGTGTACTTCTCGGACATCGACTCAAGCATTCTGGAAAGCATCTGAACATTGTCTTGATTGTCATCGATGATCAAAATCTTCTGGATGGGCAATGTAGAATGCTGGATCGCACGCGATAGCACATCATAGTCTATCGGCTTAGCGAGATATTCTAAGTTGCCATGAGCTTGAATGCTCGGCTGTGTATTCGGTATTGTACAAGTAATAATGGGGATTGAATTGCCCATCATATAGGTGATCTCGACGATTTTTGCGTAGTTCTGCTCACCGCTTAAGATTAGCGCCACAGGCTGAACATTGTCCTTGATGTCGCCCAACTCGGTGGCGTTGTGTACGCTTAATACTTGGTAGTGGGTTATCTGAGATCTAAACATCGCAAGGATAGCGGGATCGTCCTCAACGAGGATGATCGCTTTGGCAATGTTTTGTGTAGGCGTATCCCCAAACAGATCAATCGCTTTAGGCGCTTCTGGAACATAATCAGTGATTGGGAGATCCAGAACAAAGACACTGTGCTTTCCAATCATTGTTTCAGTCGATAAGTGCCCATTGTGCATCTCAGCAAGCTGTTTGCTCAAGTTCCATCGCGCCGTAAGTTGCTTCTGAAAGGGCAGTTCATCGAGATTGCTTTGTAACGCGCTGCCTGTCGATGTCACTGTGAAATACAGTCGTTCGCTCTTTACCGTAGCCTCTAAATCTATCGTTCCGCCCGACACAATTGATGCTGCATTGGTGAGCATGGTCAGAAGAATTTGCCGTACTTGTGTATGCTCTACCGATACTAAAGGGAGTTTTTCTGGGATGTTCAGCCGCAAGCTTAGATTCTGTTGCTCCATGAGAACCATCGTCATGCTTGCAGCCTCTTTGAGAATGACTATGGGGTCAATCTTTTCCAAAAACGTAGTCACGGGTTTGGGTTGTGCCACAGAGGATTCAAAACTACTATCCATTAAATCTTGTAGGAATCGGGCATTGCGATAGATAGCCTTTACGTCGTCTTGATCCGAGACAGATAGCGGCTCCCGCAATGTGCGCGTAGGGTTCAATAGCGCTTCGCAGAATCCCATAATCATGGTAATGGGGGTACGGAGGTCGTGATAGAGTTTAGCGCCTTCTCTGGACGGTGTGTGACTGGATTCTGTCGTTGGCGAAAGCTGGTTGGGTGCGGTGCTATCTAACTTTTGCTGGGTGGTATGCAGTTGTGTATAAGCGTTGGCAAGTTGATATAACAGGATGTGGTTGCGGTGCAGTAGAGCATTACTGTCTCGGAATTTGCGGTGATTTATAGACGCAATCATTGCGACGATGCCAATGGTGATGGCTAGCAATATTCCGTTCGCAACTGGTATATCAGCAAAGAGTATACTGATCAGGCTCGCTAGGAGAAGCAGCATGGTCGCAGCCAACCACGAGTCCGGCAGCAAAAGTGTAAGCACTACGAGTGGGATCATAAGATAAACGAACATGGTTAGACCTTTCGCTGTCTTTCCTACCTCACTATAGTTGGCTACAATCCTAAAAACGTTATTTGTGATGAATGCAAAAGTTCAGGCCCATTTTTGATCAGATGTTCATATTTAATAGTTTAGGGGGCGACATAATCCTCATGAGATCTTATCGAATATTATTGATCGCCTTAGCAACTTTTATCGCTACGCGCCCCTTACTGCTGAACGCCCAAGACGATAATCCATTTGTGCCTCAAAAGCTTCTTGAGATTGCTGATGTGCTTGCAGAGGCAGTCAAAGACAAGGGTTCTCCAGAAAATACCCCACTTGGCATCATTGCGAACAGTGTCACCCCGTTTTGGACAGCAACCCAAATTGGAGCCGTGCGTGCCGCCAACGAAATTGGTGCACCGGTTATCTTTAATGCGCCGATAAAACCCGGCGATGCACAAGGGCAGTCGAAACTTGTAAAATTTTTAATCGATGACGGCTATAAAGGGATTGCCATTTCTGTGATAGATCCCACCTCGATGGACCCGATTATCAGACAGGGGTTGGATAAGAATATCAACATTATTACGACGGACTCTGACGCACCCGACTCAGGTCGGCGGTTATATATCGGGACGAATAACTACAAAGCGGGCTACACAGCAGGCAAAGAACTGGTAAGGCTGTTAGGCCCATCTGGGGGACGAGTCGTTGGTTTGGTCGGTCTCCTCACCGCCGAAAATGCTATCGAGCGCATAAAAGGCATCAAGGATGCCATACAAGGTACAAATGTCACGCTGCAAGAGATTATGACCGACGACATCGATCAGGTCAGAGCATTGAGCAACGCTGAAAGTGCCATCGATAAATACCCAGATCTGGCAGCGTTCATTGGAATCTACGCATTTGATGGGCCTGCCGCAGGACAAGCGCTGAGAATTGCTCACAAAGTTGGGAAAATCAAGGTCGTTGCTTTTGATATGTCGCCGGATACGATTCCTTTGGTCAGAAGCGGGGTAATCTCGATAGCCATTGTGCAGCGTCCCTATTACTGGGGCTATCTCGGCACCTATATTCTGGAGGGAATGTCTGTTCTCGGCGCTCAACAAACGATGGATTTACTTTCCCCATATTTATCGGGAAATAAGCGAGACATACTGGATACAGATGTCGATATAGTAACGCCTGAAACCTTATCGCAGTATCTGAGTTCACTCGACTCTATCGGCATTAAATCTCAGTGATAACCGACAAAAGCTATATGGCTCAAAACAGCAATGGCTAGTGTGGCACCTGACTTGTTCTCTCGAAATAAGCCAGCGCATTTAGAAAATCTTGTTCACCCGGCGGCTTTCTCAAGAAACCATCCGCACCCAGTAAAACGGCGAGATCAGGCGTATTCAAGACTGAGCAAATCAACACAGGGATATGCATCGTCGCAGGATGATTTTTTAGATTATGGAGAATTTCCCAACCATCTTGCCGAGGCAGCATAATATCGAGGATGACTACTTCCGGTTGAACTTCCTGAGCAATCTGGATAGCTTCTATGCCATCCGATGTCGTGACAATCTGAAAAGGCTGACCGAGGATGTAGCGATTAAATAGTGTGATAGCATCAGGATTATCATCAATGATCAACAGCGAGCGCTTTTTCAGGGGGACTTCCAAAATTGCGTAGTAGGGTGCTCCCAGAGACATTTGCTCAAGGATACGTCCACCGAGTGCATTCACAAGTGGTTGTAGAGTGTGCTGTCGCTCCGGCAAAATCTGCAATTCTTGCGTTGCGATAAGCGTTTCGTCACCCTTAAAGATGAAACGATATTCTTGCTCATTGATGTCAAGTAACAATCGAAACTGTTTCGTCACGTAGGATTGAATGATTATGTGTGAGAAAATCCAGATGATTGCCTGACGAAGCACAAATTGATCATGCCCAATTGGCATCTCACAATCCGCGACCTCTACCGTTATGCGAACACAATAACGATCAACAAGTTCTTGAATAACGGTGAGAGTTTTTTCTACAAAATCTTTGATATTAATTTGTTGAGGCTCATTCTGTCCATGTACACGCTGAATCTCAGATTGGATAGAGATGGTGTTTACTTGTGCTAAGGCTTGGGCATGTTCCGCCAGAACACGACTCAGCGTTTGAACCGCCTTCGTATGATCACGATAAAACTGGCGCTCACCCACATTCAACTTGTAAAGGACATATTGAACGGGCTGTTGGTTAAGGTAGCGAAGGACAAGAATAGTGTAGATACGCACAGTCTTTGATTGCTGACTCGTTTCAGCACTCGGTTGTAAACGCTCAATTCCGTCAGCAATTACTTGTCGGAACATCTGGACACGGGTAGCGGAGCCTTGTGCATCTGGAGCCAACAGATGCACAAGGGGATGATCCTGCAAGAATTGATAATCATATAAATGGGTTAAACAGTCACGCACGTATTGCTCAAAGATTTCGGAATCTAAGTTTTGCATAATGTGACCTGTCACTATTATTTTATGGTCGAGTATATACGAAATACAGGTACTTAACCATTCAGCCCAAAGCAAACGTCCTATACCCATCCAAAGTGCTGATTATGACAAAACGTTCAGCAAATTAGCGAAGATTGCCAACGAGAATCTTGGCAGCATCGTTTCCTTCGCTAAGAAGAATTGAACTTATCGAGCGACCCGGTGATAGAGTGAGATAGTGTGCTGCGCGGCTTGCTGCCATGAATATTCCCGTGCTCGCTGCAAACCCCCTTGAATTAAGGCTTCCTTGAATGTATGGTCGCTCAGGATGCGGTATAAGCCATGTGCGATGGCATCTACTTCCTTCGGATCGACGATTACCGCAGCTTCGCCTGCAATCTCGACAAGGCTGGACGTATTAGAAGTCAACACGGGTGTGCCACAGGCCATCGCTTCGAGCAGCGGTAGACCGAACCCTTCCCATAGCGAAGGCAGCGCCAGAATATCCGCGCCCGTATAGAGCGCTGGCAATAGCGAGTCCTCGATATATCCCAGACAGCACACTCGCGAATTGGGGTGCGCGGCGAGGTAGGCGCGGATGGCTTCGGTTCCCGATCCATCCCGTCCGGCAATGACCAGTGTATGCGGAATGCGATCTTGAATTTGCTCGAACGCCTGAATGAGCCGCACATGATTCTTGCGAGTTTGCAACGTTCCTACACACAAAATATAGCGATCAAGGCCAAACTTCGTTTTGAGTTCACTAACGGCTTGAACAGAAGCTGGGGAAAATTTTGCAAGATCTACGCCTTCGGGGATCACGGTGACATCGGAACGCTTGAGATACCGTTGCACTTCCTCGGCACTGCTGTGTGACACGGCAATTAAGGCAGTAGCACGACGACCTGCCTCTAACGCATCTGGCAGATAGCCGCGCTCTTTTTGGGTTTGTTCTCCTGCCAGACTCAACGCTGCCAAATCGTGAAATGTGACAATGGAGCGCCTTGGGCAGTAACCTCCCATTAACGGCGAGGGAAAGTGGAACAGGTCAAGCCGATCCACTTGCATCGCCAGTCCCATACCAATCCGCTGCCATCCGCGTGCTAGCGGCGCGACTCGCCATCGGATCGTTTGACTGGGTTGGAGCGTAGCAAGCGGCTTACCCAACGCATAATCTACTGGCGTAGCGTGCCGCGCAAAATATAGGTAAAGGGTCAGATTATCAATTTCGCAGCGTTCCGCCAGATGGGTGACCAGACAGGCCAGATAGCGTTGTAAGCCAGTGGCAGATTTACTGCTGCCCACCAATCCACTTGCGTCAATACCGACACGTATAGGCGGTGCCAATTTAACGATTACGCTTCTACATTCACTAATCGCAAGAAGTGGAGACTGCCCAATTTATCCCCAGCGATAACATGTTGACCGTCCGAACTATAGGCGCAGCACAGCAGCGGTGCGTCGGCAATCCAATGAGCGACCTCAACGCCTGTCGTGAGATCCCACAAGCGCAGCGTTGAGTCTGCTGAGGCACTGAGCGCCAAATGCCCATTGGGACTGATCGCACAGCTTTCGACAGGGCCAACATGTCCACGCAGCGTCAAGAGTGTGCGTCCATTGCTCACTTCCCACAACAACAGTTTGTGATTTTCCGATGCACTCAGCGCCAATTGTCCGTTGGGGCTGAACGCGCAACCTGTCACATAGGCCGTATGCCCTTGCAGGATACGCAGCGTTTGCCCGGTATTCACATCCCACAGCCGCAGCGTTCGATCTGCGGACGCGCTCAGTGCGATCTGTCCGTCGGGGCTAATGGCACACCCGCGTACCGGTGCAGTATGTCCCTGAAAGGTTCGCAGCAATTGCCCAGAAGCGACATCCCATAATCGTAAAGTTTTATCCACCGACGCACTGAGTATCGTCTGTCCATCGGGGCTAAAGACGCAACCCGTCAAGGCGGCGGTGTGACCTGTCAGTTTGCGGACAAAGAGGCCGCTGTTTACTTCCCACAGCCGTAGGGTTCCATCCACCGACGCACTCACTGCTCGTCGCCCATCTGGGCTAATCGCGCAGCCCGCAACCGCTTCGGCATGTCCTTGAAAGGTTCGTATCCATTCCTGACTGCTGACTTCCCACAATAGGAGTTTATGGTTTGCCGACGCACTCAGCGCCAATTGTCCGTCGGGACTGAACGCACAGCCGAACACAGGAGACGCACGATTGGAATCGGGGGCATTCGGCGATAATCCCTCAGGCCAGATCAGGGTTTGTGATTCGAGGCGGAAGTGCGGTGTCGTCACTCTTGGCTGGTTGTGTAGCGTAAAGGCTGTGCCTAACCGTCCATAAAGTTGACTGGGCAGTTGGTCTGGCTCTCGATCCAGAATAGGCGCACCCAGCCGCAACGCCCCTGCAATTTGCTGTAACGGATTATCATCGGTCAGTAGGGCAAAATCTAACAATAACGCGGCTGTCCCTAACCGGTCAATCTTTGTCTGTAAGAAAGTAACATCTGTCAGTAGGTCAAGGATATCTGCCGCCCGACCCGCCGCTGCCAGATGGGCCACTTGCCACCGCAGACCGTAGGAATTATCGTCGCTAGGCAAAGCGGTTACGAGCGTAGCCCCACCGTAAGAGTCAGCAAGAGCGCTATGCAGGGATTGGGCATCGGCAAGCTCCATTGTCCAACGTAGGTACTCATGTTGCAAAGTGTGCAGTGAATTGTCGGCCTGCACTAAGGCACGAGTGCGGAATTCGGCAAGCAGCACTCGCGTTTGCCGTTCGGTGAGTCCGGCGGTTTGTTCCCATAAACGGGCGACTGCCGATTCGACCAGCGGCTCATCTTGCGGAAAAACCACCAATTCGTAAAAGCGCTTCTGCGCGTCCAGATCATCGGCTGCTAACGCCGCGACTCCGGCTTTGATGGTAGCAAAGACTCCACGCTGAATATAGCCGCTGAACTCTGCGTCACCATCATCCAACGCGGCTGAAATCTCTGACCACGCTTGGCCTGTTGCCAGAAGCGCCCCGACAATTTTGAGTGCCAGTGGCAACCGTTGCAAGCGGACTCCGATTTCATCAGCAAGTGATTCGTTAGCTAGATTGCCGCTTGCTGCCTGTATTAGCAGATCGCGGCTTTCCTGTCGCAGCATCACATCCAGCGCTACCAGTGCAGTCCCCGCCACCACTGCCTGATCCCACGTGGTGAGCAATACCCGGCAACGCGACCCGCCAACGCGCAGCGGCTCTATATCGGCGGTATCCCATACATCGTCTAGCACTAACAACATGGCGCGATTTTCCAGCAAGCGCTTCAATTCGGCTTTGCCCCGGTTCAGATTGCTAGCGGCGGCGACATCTCCACTGAGGGCGGCGATCCAGTCCCGCTGGTGCCGCGATGGGTCGGACTCCTGACCTAGGGTTGCCCACAAAATCCCATCCTGAAATGTGCTACGGACGCTGGGATCGTTGCAAATCGCTCGCGCTAGTACTGTCTTACCGAGGCCGCTTTTACCATGATCCGCTACCGCCTCCGCCGCGACTAACCCAATACTGTTGTGGCTACCAAGCATCGCCATTCGCAGCACATCGAGCGCCGCAGTACGTTTGATATAGCCAGTGGGTAGGTTATTTGGCAGAAAGTAAACTGGACTAGTTTCCTGATCATTACCTGTTGGCGGGATCGTTCTGGCAGGGCCATGCAGGTCATATTGTAGAAACTGCTCAAGATCGCGCCGCACTAGCCGCTTCAACTCGGAACGCTTCGTGAACTTACCAACCATGCCTTGCAGCGGGCCATTGGGGCCAAAGCGGGACAGGAAGGCCCGTACCCGCTCAAACTGCGTCGTGTCGAGTTGATCCATGCTGGCAGGCGGACGATTGCAATGATACAACAGCAGCAGGGGTTTACCCGTTTTCTGAAAAGACCGATAGGCAGTCATAAACTCATATTCGGTTGCTGACTGGTAGGGTTGAGCCGTTTCAGGATTGATCAATGATTCAGTGGGAGTACCCATCCGCAGCCACAATAACGAAATAAAAATATCGGCAGCTTCGGGGCGCAGCAGATAGCCTTTGGCGATGACCTGTGTAGAGGGTTCCAACGGGCGCGGCTCACAGTCCTCATAGGCATAGGCGATTAGCTTATAGCGGGGTTGGTAGTGAGCCGAGCGGTTAATATCGTCAATAACCGTCTTGACCACGTCTTGCTCCGCAGAAAGATCACTTGAACTGGAAATGAAAACCCTAACTGGGCGGATTGAGTTCGATGTATCGAGCATAACGGAAGGACTCCGGTCATCGCAAAACATGGGATAACCATAACATAGGTCACTTAGGTGAGACAAGGAACATTGGTTCGCAATTGTCGCCAGATGATTTACCTGCAAATATCCAATGACTTTATTATATTCATCCTGCGAAAATGGGCTTTCCATTTACTCAGTTTGGGTATATCGAGCTTCATGGGCAACTACATAAGCTTGCCCAACATCTCTGAACAGATCGTGATCCCTACGATAAATTCACCCGTTTGACTCTTTACTCGCGTTCGCGCAGATGCGGGAACAACAATACTTCGCGGATCGTGTCACGGTTGGTCAGAAGCATCACCAAACGATCAATGCCCAACCCTACGCCACCTGTTGGCGGCATTCCGTAGCGCATCGCCCGCAGATAATCCTCATCGACAGGTGCGGCCTCGTCGTCGTTTTCAGCGTACATACGGCCTGCCTCGATGAATCGCTTTTCCTGATCAAGCGGATCGTTCAGTTCGGTAAAGGCGTTGCCGAACTCCATGCCCGCTAGGTAAAACTCAAAACGCTCAACATGTAGCGTATCACCGGGGACACTTTTAGCAAACGGCGAGATGTCACGCGGATAGTCGATGATGAAGGTTGGCTGGATAAGTGTTGGCTCGACGAACGTGCCAAGCAAATGATCGATCAATTTGCCCCACGTCGCGTTCGGACTCACGGCGATGTCTTTGGCTACCATCGCTGCATAGAGTGTTTCCGCTGTCGGATGCTGCGTGTAGTCGATCCCACTTAGTTCCAAAATCGCATCGCGCATTTTCCAGCGCCGCCACGGCGGAGTCAAGTCGATCTCGTTGCCCTGATAGGTGATCTTCATGCTGCCCGTCACCTTTTGCGCGACAGAGGCCACCAGCCGTTCGCTAATATCCATTGCGCCATAGTAATCAATATAGGCTTTGTAGAATTCGAGCATGGTAAATTCCGGGTTGTGCTTAAAGCTTACCCCTTCGTTTCGGAAGTCCCGCCCGATCTCGTAGACCGCATCGTACATGCCGACCAGCAGGCGCTTGAGATACAACTCAAAGCTGATCCGCAAGAATAGATCCTGATGGAGTTGGTTATGGTGCGTGGTAAAGGGTCGTGCCGCCGCACCTCCATAGATCGGTTGGAGAATCGGTGTTTCGACTTCGAGAAAATCTTCGCTGTCTAGGAATTGTCGGACTGCGTTAATCGTTTTGGCGCGGATACGGAAGACTTCACGCACCTCAGGGTTTGAGGCAAGATCCACATACCGTTGGCGGTAACGTTCTTCGATGTCGCTGAACGCACCGAATGCCACGCGCTGACCGTCAACTTCTTGTTCCTTAATCACGGGCAGCGGACTGATCGCCTTTGCCAGCACCTTGAGTTCGCGCACCATAAGGCTGACTTCGCCTGCTTTGGTACGCATCATCGTACCGCTGGCTTCCACGAAATCGCCCAGATCAAGATCCTTCTTGAATAGATCGTAGGTGTCTTCGCCAACCGAATCCTGACGGATAAAAAGCTGGAGTTTGCCTGTTCCATCTTCGATGTGCGAAAAAGCGACCTTCCCCGTAACACGCACAGATCGTATCCGTCCGCAAACCGTGACTTCGATGGCTTCGGCAGTTTCGCCGTCAGGTTCAGCGGCCTCGTAAGCGGCAATGGCTTGTGCCGATGTGTGCGTGCGCTGGACACGGTTTGGGTATGGCTCAATGCCTCGCTGCTTGATACGATCCAGCTTATCCAGCCGTTCGCGTTCCAGCTTGTTGGGTTCCCACGACATAACGCTTGTTGCTCCTGATGAGTAATTAAATGAGTCCGCACATGAGTTTACCCGAAACGAGCCGAAATCCAGACACAAAAAACGCCCATGCTATCGGGTTCAGCATGGGCGCTCGGCTACTTCCCGGTAACGGTGGGCTTATTGGATAGCTTTTATGGTGTATTCGATATTGCCCGCTGGCGCACGCACCGTAACTTTTTCACCGACACGATGGCCTAATAGCGCCTTTGCCATTGGGCTTTCATTGGAGATGCGGCCTTCTTTGGGATTGGCTTCGGCAGCGCCTACGATATGAAAAATCTCTTGCTCTTTGTGACCCTTTTCCTGTATCTTCACCTTATCGCCAAGTCGAACTTCGTCCTTCGGCCCTTCACGCTCGATAATCTGGTGATTACTCAGGATTGTTTCCAGCCGCAAAATTTCGCCTTCAACAAAAGCCTGCTCATTTTTCGCATCTTCGTACTCGGCATTTTCAACAAGTTCACCGCCTTCTTCAAGCGCCTGATGCAAGCGAGCCGCCACTTCGGCGCGGCGGGTAATTCGCAAAAATTCAAGGCGTGCTTCAAGCTCACGCAGACCATTTTCAGTTAAATATTGAGTCTGATCAGACATTTGTAACTCCCAAGTTGCATTAAGTGAGAGGAGACGTATAACAGCGGCAGATGATATTCTGGGCAACGATCTGGCTGTGCCTGTGCCAAAAATGAATAAACCGCCCGGTTGGGCGATCTATTGAAATTGGGGGAAAGTTTAGCATATTTTACGGCAATTGTAAAGTGTATTGCATTTAAAATTCAAGGAGTACACAGGTTTCTCCGTTGACACCGCCCTGAGATAATGCTACTCTGTACCTGTCGCTATCTATCTGGAAAGGAGCAAAACCGATGACTGTTATGACTGTCTTTGCGCTTTCGCCAGTAATCCGGCAGGAACCCGCCATTTGACCCTCACTTTGTCCTCCCTAGGCGGTGGTTTTTGCCTTCACACGCACCAATCACAAGCCGAGCTAAAACAGGGAGACACAATTCTTGACCAAGAGCACTTCGACTAAACCAGAACGTACCGGATTAGTTGTTAAAACCCACAGCGGTTTCTATACCGTACAGATCGACGCTAGCCCTGATTATCTCGATGATCAGGATCGACTCATCACTTGCCAACTGCGAGGAACGCTCAAGCAGTCTAGCAAGAAAACCGAGCTATGCGTCATCGGCGATCATGTAACAATTGAACTGCTGGACGACGGCACAGGGGCGATCAAGACGATTGCCCCGCGCAGGCGAGTCCTGTCGCGAGTGGAGCCGTCTTCTTCGGCAGGTACATCCGCCGAACGCGAACAGGTCATCATCGCCAACCCCGATCAAACTGTGTTTGTCTTTGCGGCGGCGAAACCCTCCCCGCATGTACGGATGCTGGATCGGTTTCTGGTCGCCGCCGAAAAAGCGGAGATCCCGCAGATCGCCATTGTCGTGAACAAGGTTGATTTGGCAGAAGCAGAAGCCCACACGATCTTTGCTCCGTATGAAGCCATTGGCTACACCGTCTTATATGTCAGCGCCGCACAAACCCAAAATATCGAGGCGCTACGTGATCTGCTAACGGGAAAAATCTCAGTATTCACTGGCCCATCGGGCGTGGGCAAGACCAGTCTGCTGAACGCAATTCAACCGGGGCTGGGTCGCGTAGTAAGCCATGTCAGCGAGAAGCTAACCAAAGGGCGGCACACGACGGTTAATGCCGAACTGATCCCACTCACGGGCGGCGGCTATCTGGCAGATACGCCGGGGATTCGCTCTATTGCGCCATGGGATGTCGAACCCGACGAACTGGATGCGTACTATCGCGATATTCACCGTTATGTCGTTGAATGTCAGTTTAGCGATTGCACCCATACCCATGAACCGGGCTGTGGAGTCCGGGCAGCGGTAGCCGCAGGCCAGATCTCGCCAGGGCGCTACGACAGCTATCTACGACTGCGCGAAGAACTCGAAGCGCAGTACGTCTACTAATCAACACTGACAGTCATTGACTGGATAGTCTCGCTATTTGGATCTCATTATGGCGTGTTATGGTTTGGCACCATCACCAGTAGACCTCTGTCGCAACGCTTCGATTGCCTCTCGTGAACGCTGCGCAGCGCGTGTCAGATAATCCGTAATCGTAGCCAATTGTTCGTCTGTGTAGTCTCCCAGCAGATCATCGAACGTTCCTTGCAAAGATCCGAATAGCTGTGCAAGTTCAGCGAGTCGCGCCGCATCAGGTTCTACGATGACGCGGCGACGATCTTTGGTATCCCGCACTCGCCGCACAAAGCCTTTGCTTTCAAGACGATCAATCAGGCTGGTCACTGAGGCAGTAGTCAGCCCGGTGTGTTGGGCGATCTCCCCTGCTGTCAGGGAGCCTAACCCACTCAGAATGAGCAAAGTTTTCTCCTCGGTGGCACCCAATCCTATCTGTTCTGCAATAGCCGTGTGGAAGAATACAGCAGTGGTGCTGCTTTCATAGATGGCATTCGTGACGGCTTGTAGCAAGCCTTCCCGTTTGGTCTTCGGAATATTTTCTTGGCTTGACAAAACTACACTCCAGATTTAATATACGATTTATCTAATATCTAGTTTAATCAAGATAATAGATAAATCGTATAAAAATGGTAACATAAAACTATGAGCGAGGCAACCCGATTATGAAATTCCTTGTTATTGGTTCCACCGGACGCACTGGACGGCATATCCTTGACCAAGGATTACGCCGAGGACACGAGATCACGGCATTTGCTAGACAGCCACAGTCGATCATGGAGTTGGACGGACTGAAAAACATAATTCAAGGCGATGCGTTCAATCTCGAAACTGTGCGTAAGGCGGTACAAGGGCAAGACGCAATAATCTCGGCAGTTGGAAGCAGTGGTATTGCCTGCAATCTAATCGCCACCATGCCAGATGCAGGTGTACATCGCCTCGTTATGACCAGCAGCCGTTCTGTTGTGGCAAGCCGTCCTTGGCTAGCGGTTACGCTGGCTTGGTTGATCTTCCGTGAGCCATATGCCGATCTCGCCAGAGCCGAGGGCATGATTGAGGTGAGCGGGCTGGACTGGACCATCGCACGGGCGACCATGCTTACCAATAAACCTTTTACTGGACAGGTGCATATCGACTTTGAACCAAATGCTACTGGTGGAGATTGGACATTGGGACGAGCCGACTATGCAATGGCTTTGCTGGACGCAGCAGAAAATCCACAGATGATTGGGAAGGCTTTGGGGATAGGTGGTGCGAAACCTATCAAACAAGGTGTCGTAAGAACAGCTTGAGCCGAGCTAAAGAGGAAAACAATATTGAACAAACGCTCACAGACCGAATGGGTAGTATCGGGCGTGGTTGAGGCTCCGATTGAAAAAGTGTGGGAAGTATTGCTTGATGCCAATCCGCTATCTTCAACGGATAAAAGTGACATTTTCCACGCCGATGAGTCAGAAATCTATAAAACCTCGACAGGAAAACCGGGTGAAGGAAAAATAACAATTGAGGTGGACAAAAAGCATCATAGCATTGCCATACAAGGAGAGTGGTGGTATCGAGGCGTACATACGGTTGAAGCACACGAACGGGGGAGTCTGCTGGTCTATCGCATCTACAATGTAGCGCCGGGCGGAACGTGGTGGCTTGCACAACTCGTACAAGGCCCCGAAGCCGCACGCGGCATGAGAAAGACGCTCCAAGATTTGCTCAACACAATGGGTGCTCGACTGGATTGCAAAACGATATTGCTTCCAGATTGATTGGACAGCATCTCGCGGCTAGAAAGTCAGGACAACGCGGCGCGTAAAACTACCTGAATGAGTACAAATCGCGCCATAGAGCGGATCTTGCAGCCATGCTTTCCAGTCAAGCTGGCGAGAGTCGGGCAAGCGTGCCGCCGGAATGCGAAGAATATTGTCCCCCGGAATGGGAACATCGACCAGTAGCCCTGCCCGCGATCCACGTTCAGTGATATAGAGTTTCATCGGGGCGCTGGTGGGAACCCCTTTCCAAGCGAAAGTGGCGACACTATCTGGCTGGATCTCGGTATCGGGCGCAGCAAGCAGCATAAACTGATCGCATAATTCCTGACTACTGAGCGTTGGGATGGCAGTGGTGGTTGCGCTTGGCGCACGAGTCGGCGCGGGTGTAAAAGTTGCTGTCGGAGTCCAGGTAGGGGGTAATGTCTGAAGCGGCACTGTCTGAGCTAGCGTAGTGCTGACAGGTACAGTGATACGCTGGTTGGCACATGCCCCCAGCAACAAGCTAAGCAAGATAAGCAAAGCACGACAAACAGGATGAAGAACACGCACTAAACGTTCCCGTTTAGACCCGATCACCGAGGCGACGTTCGCGTCCTGCTAGCAGGCTCTGAATATTCTTCCAATGCCGGATATAGATCATTGCCGATACCGCAACAATGTAGATTGAATATTCTTGTGGGATATTCGTCCCCGGCTGTCCGATCAGGATTAGCATCCAGATACTACCGATAGCCACTGCCACCAAGACTCCCAAGGATACATAGCGGGTGAGCAGAACTACGGCAGCCCACAGCGTTAGCGTGATCAGGATTACCTGTGCCGGAGCCATCATCACCCATGTTCCGGCGGCGGTTGCTGCACCCTTACCGCCGCGCAGTTTGCCTGTGATAAGCGTCGCGAGGAATGACCAATTGTGTCCAATGACTACTGCAATCGCACCAATGACACTGGCAGCAATCTCATCCGACGGCATGAGCCGACGGGCAAGGCTGACTGCCAACACCCCTTTCAAGCTATCTAGTGCCCAGACCGCCCCCCCCCATTTGAAGCCCAGCGCGCGAATCACATTGTTCGCGCCCATATTGCCGCTGCCCATCTCGAAGATGTTTACGTGATTAAGCCGTCCTGCCACATAGGCACTAGGGAAAGAACCGATCACATAACAAGCCAGAAAAACTGAAAGAGGCAGTAAAATTGTCACAGACTTTTCCTCCAACATGCATAGAAGCCGCTTGGAATTTCGGCTAATAGGTTATAACACTACCTTAGATAGCAGGATGCGCTAGTAGCAAACTTATCACAAAAATGATGGTCATTGCAAGCGCAATTACCCCTTCGGCAACGACACCCAGTAAATAACCGATGAGCGTTCCGCTGCCTGCGGCGACGGCTTGCTTCCCGTTCCGGGTATGGACGAACTCAGCGCTTAAAGTGCCTGCTACTGCCCCAACAATTGCGCCTATCGGAAAAAAGATGACGGTGCCAACCAGCATTCCTAGCATCCCGCCCAAGACTCCCCAGAAGGAGCCGCCCGTAACTTTTACACCGAGTGCCGCCATCCACAAATTAGTCGTTGAACCCAAAATCATGAGCAGGGTCAGGATCACAATCGGAATCACGCCGACGACACGAAAATTAGTCGCCAGCGCATAGATTATCGCCGCGAACCAGACCAATGCCGGACCGGGGACAACGGGCAGCACCGCCGCAATCGTACCAAAAATCATCACGATCAGGGCTGGGACAAGCAGCAAAGTTTCCATTGTTCCAAGCGGTGTAGTCGTCGCCAACACGCAATCCTCATTCACAAAATATCATTTCAAGTAGCCAAAATCCACTAAGAATTTGTACTCATGCTCACAATTGCCGGGTTGGTGAGCACAAGCCGGAACAGCACCAATCTGGATTGGCATGGTTCCCGCTGTATCACCGGGGCGTGGCAGCGTACCAAAGGTGACTCCATGTGCCTGCAAATTCTTGATGATCACTGGCAGCGCCCGCACTGTCGTGATCGACTCGTCATGGAGCAGCACTACTGCCCCATCGCCCCATGCAAAAATACCATAATAATGGTGCGGCGGGTAGCCATACAATACATTATACACCCCTTGCTTGGGGGTAATCCCGCCAGCAACATCGTCGCCCACGCTGACATTCCAGTTGTAAGTGATCGTGTCAGCACGCGGGAAGGCAGTCACAGCGCCACCGGGCCAGCGAAACGGCTTGATCGGTTCGGCTTTGTTGTACTCCACTGCCAGTTCGCCGCCGAGTGCCGCGTTAATCGCCAGTTCGGTAGCTTCCCAACGGCTCAACAAGACTTCTTTTTTGGGCTTGTTCTGTGCCATGACCTCTAGTTCGTGCGAGATCAGATGGTTGCCAATGTGATGGCCTTCTTGCCATTCGCGGCGCAGGATGGCTTCGTGACCTGCGATATGTGCGCCCTCAATGAAAAAGGTCGCTTTTACATTATATTTTTTCAGGATGTCGAGGATTAGTGGAGTCTTTCCCGCATCCGGGCCGTCATCGAAACCCAGATAGACGGTGAACGGCTTGGCTTGAGCAGCCGTTGGCGCAGCTTTGATCGCGAACAACACGGCGAGAATCAAAGCAGCCAGCGAAAAAGCCCGAATCCGATAGCTTCGCGTCAGCAACAATCTCATGATGTTCTCATTTTTGGCGGAGAGGCACGTTGCTGATTTTAGCTACATCTGGCAGAAAACAAAAAACTGGCTGCTGCACCTTTGAGGATACAGCAGCCAGTTTCCAATTGGATCAGAGGGCAGTTTGTAAACTGCTCTCTGCCAATAAGCATGTCGTTACTTAGTAATCCATGCCGCCGCCGGGAGGCATGGAGGGGCCGGAACCGGCTGGCTCTTTGATGTCGGTGATCAACGCTTCGGTGGTCAAGATCATCGCGGCGATACTGGCGGCATTTTCCAACGCGCCACGTGTCACCTTAGCCGGGTCAATGATGCCCGCTTCGATCATGTTGACAAAGTTACCGGAGATCACGTCGTAACCGATCTTGGGATCTTTCTTTTCTTCCTGAGCGCGGCGTACCGACTGGATGATCACGGCACCGTCTTGACCAGCATTCGCGGCGATCTTACGCATTGGCGCTTCGAGTGCGCGGCGCAGAATGCTGATTCCGGTATTCTCGTCATCATAGTCGAGCTTGAGGTTATCCAGCGAACTCAGGGCATTGATCAGGGCTACGCCACCACCGGGGACGATACCCTCTTCAACGGCGGCACGGGTCGCGCTCAGTGCATCTTCGACACGATGCTTCTTTTCCTTGAGTTCAACTTCGGTTGCGGCACCAACACGGATTACGGCGACACCACCAGACAGCTTCGCTAGACGTTCCTGAAGCTTCTCGCGGTCATAGTCACTAGTGCTGTTGTCGATCTCGACCTTGATCTCGGCAATGCGACCCTTGATGGCCTTTTCATCGCCCGCGCCGTCAACGACGGTAGTGTCGTCTTTTGTGCTGACAACCTTCGCGGCACGACCCAAGTCATTGAGAGTCACGGTTTCGAGCTTACGACCAACGTCTTCGCTGATGACCGTACCACCCGTCAGAACGGCGATGTCTTGCAGCATAGCCTTACGACGATCACCAAAGCCGGGAGCCTTGACAGCCAAAACGTTGAGCATACCGCGTAGTTTATTCAAAACCAGTGTTGCGAGTGCCTCACCGTCGATGTCTTCGGCGATGATCACCAGTTCACGGCGACCAATTTGAACCAGTTTCTCTAGAATAGGTACGATGTCCTGAGCAGCACTGATCTTCTTTTCGTTGATCAGGATGTATGGCTCAGTAATTACCGATTCCATGCTGTCGGTAGCAGTGATAAAGTACGGGCTAATGTAGCCACGATCAAACTGCATACCCTCGACATATTCGGTCTCGAATTCGAGACCCTTGCTTTCCTCGACGGTGATCACGCCATCTTTACCAACTTTGTCCATGACTTCGGCGATCAGATCACCGATTTCACGGTCTTGGGCAGAGATTGCGGCGACGGAAGCAATTTCTTCCTTCGTGTTGATCTCGACAGCCATATCGCGGATAGCCTGTGCTACCTTTTCGGTAGCGGCTTCGATACCGCGCTTGAGCAGCATCGGGTTTGCACCAGCAGCAACGTTCTTCAGACCTTCGTTAACGATGGTCTGGGCCAGAACAGTGGCAGTGGTTGTGCCGTCACCAGCAATATCGTTGGTCTTGGTGGCGGCTTCCTTGAGAAGCTGGGCACCCATGTTTTCATAGGGATCTTCGAGTTCGATCTCTTTGGCAACGGTGACACCATCATGCGTGACGGTGGGCGCACCGAATTTTTTGTCTAGGGCGACGTTACGACCCTTTGGGCCGAGGGTGGTGGTAACGGCATCAGCCAACTTATCAACGCCACGCTTGAGGCTGCGACGGGCTTCTTCGGAAAAAATGAGTTGCTTCGACATTATTGGGTATTCCTCCTGTATTGGTTGGGTTCTGTAAAACTAGTCAACGATGGCGAGAATGTCAGTTTCCTTGAGGATCAAGACTTTCTTACCGTCCAGCTTGATCTCGGTTCCAGCATACTTGGCGTACAGCACCTTGTCGCTGACCTTGACATCCATAGCAATCAACTTGCCATTGTCGTCACGGCGACCAGCGCCAATTGCCAGAACGGTACCTTGCTGTGGTTTTTCTTTAGCGGTTTCGGGCAGCAGAATGCCGCCGGGGGTGACATCTTCACCTTCGCTTGGTTCTACGACCACGCGATCCCCTAGAGGACGCAGATTTAGGGCCATCTTTTTTTCTCCTGTTTCAATTAACGTTTAACAAGGATTTAGCACTCGCGGTGCATGAGTGCTAATTTCCCTTAGTTTAGCGACAAAGAGAAGGGCTGTCAAGGGCTTTTTAGCAGTTGGGGGGTGAGAGTGCTAAAAATGTCTAGCACTACTACCACGCCAGTGGAGGTACAGTTGCCAGCTTTATCCTGAAATAAATCTAAATAAATTTGCGCTCTGCGAGTGCATGATTAGAATTTTAAATCCACTGTAAATCGCCCACCTATTAGTCAAGGTTAAACTATCATGCTCACTCCGCACGATGATCCCAAAGATAAGGGGTTACTAAAACAATCCTTTGAACTGCGACTTTTACTTGGCTTTATCGTGTGCGCCGGGGCACTGCTGGTCTTCGGTCTGCTGGCGAAAAACATCCTTGAGAGCAGTTGGCTGGTGCAGCTTGATCAGAACGTCGAAATCGCCGTCCATGCGTGGGGTACTCCGCAGCTTGTTACCGTTTTTAAGATAATTACGGTACTTGGCTTTCAAGTGTTGTTAGTCGTCGTTGCCGCTGTTACGCTCTACTATATTGTGAAACGGCAGCGAGGACACTTGATTATCTGGCTGGTCGCTTTTGTCGGGGCGCAATTGCTGAATGAGCTGCTCAAGAGGATTTTTGCTCGCCCTCGCCCTATCTTTTCCGATCCCTATCTTGTCGCGATCAACTACAGTTTTCCAAGCGGACACGCCATGATCTCGTTGGTGGTCTACGGGCTATTGGCCTTTTTTATTCTGCTAGAAGTACATTCCGCGCTGAAACGCACCGCTATTATCATTTTTACTGTTTTGCTTGTGCTGTTGATTGGTATCAGCCGCATCTACCTCGGCGTACACTATTTCAGCGACATTGCTGGGGGCTATATGGTTGGGGCGGCATGGTTGGCGGTGTGTATCTCTGCGATGAATGTATTCGACTGGCGCAGTCAACGCCGCGCCAGCCTCATAAACACGCCAACGAAGCCAACTAGTTAGTGGTAATGTTCGTGGTCATGATCGTGCTGATGGTCGTGAGCATGGTCATGGCTATGCTCTTGTGGTTCATACGGGCCATGTGCATCGATCAGGATACGGCGGTTCGTTGCACTGTCCATCTGCGCCCGCAGCCAAGCAATGACTATATCCAGCCCTGTATCATCTTTCAGGTTGGTGAACACAAAAGGTCGCACACCCCGCATTTTACGAGCGTCGCGATCCATGACTTCCAGCGATGCACCGACATAAGGCGCAAGATCGATCTTGTTGATCAGCAGGAGATCAGACCGAGTAATTCCCGGCCCACCCTTACGTGGGATCTTATCGCCGCCTGCCACATCGATCACGTAGATCGACACATCTACCAGTTCCGGACTGAACGAAGCCGCCAGATTATCGCCGCCACTCTCGATAAAGATCAATTTTACGCCGGGTAAGCTGTCTTCAAGATCGGCAATCGCCTCAAGGTTCATTGAGGCATCCTCGCGAATGGCGGCGTGTGGGCAACCGCCTGTTTCCACCCCGCGTACCCGCTCCACAGGCAGAGTCCCCTGCCGGAGCAAAAACTCGGCATCTTCTTTCGTGTAGATGTCGTTAGTCACCACTGCCAGATCCACTTCGGACGAAAGCTCTTTGCTGAGCCGATCCACCAGTGCTGTTTTGCCACTGCCTACCGGCCCAGCAATGCCGACCCGGAAAGCACGTTCTTGGTAAGTTGTTGACATACTCAGTCACCTTTCTTATTGTAGAGTCACCAAGTGTAGCGCAGCGTTCCCATACTGGACAATCGGCATTTTGCAGTAGCGTGAGAAACAAAGTCATTTACCCTTAGCGTAGCCGGGCCTCCTACGCTTCCCGCCATGCACTCTTTTTTTTATCCTAAAAAAGGCCAAACTTCAGGGTCGGGCAGGCCTGACCCCTACCTCACCCGCTGAAATCCTTAAAATCCCTCCGTTGGAAGAAAGAAGGCTAGGGAGTGAAGATAAATACGGTCAATTTCGAGTTGATGCGTTTGCTTTGCGCTGAATTTTGTTGGACTTGACAACCAACGAACCACTCGGTAGAGTGTGGCGGCTTGTGCAAAGCATGGCTCTGAACGTCAACTTTAACGTTCTCTGTTTTTCTTTTACAATACCCGCACAGGGTACAGGCCGAAGCACCATTGCCTCGGCCTTTTTGTTTTATATAGGGTGTTAGGATTTTCAGGTGCGTGACAATATTATTCCCCTTTGGGGATTTTGAGAATCTCGCCAACTCGTAGAAAATCGTTGGTCAAGCCGTTGGCATCCTTGAGCGCCTGAACCGTTGTCCCGAACTTGCGGGCAATGGCACCCAATGTATCCCCTTCCGCCACACTGTAGGTACGTCCCGATAGCTCAATCGGCGTAGGAGGATTCGTTGCGCCTGCCGGAACTGGCACCAGATTCGGCGGCGTAGCGGTTGGTGGAATATCGGAAGTCGGTACAGGCGATGGCTGATTACATTTGGGAATATTCAATACGTCGCCGGGTTGGAGGCTGTCTGGGTTTTGGCGAGGGTTGGCAGCTACGAGTTCCGCCGGATTAAGATTATATTTGCGGGCGATACTGTAGAACCATTCGCCGGGTTGGACCGTATGGATACACGGGCCTTCGGTTGGCAGCGCAGTCGGGGTTGCTAACAAAACCGGGTTAACCTCGGTATTGGCAATCGTCGGCGGAATAGTCGGCAAAGCGGGTTGTGCCGTCGCTGCTTCCGAAGTGGGCGCGACTGCCGTCGGTGGTTCAGCAGTATCTGCTAGCGGCGTTGGTGTAAGAAAGCTGTTCGGGTCATCGGTTGGCAGGACAAAGCCCCCGGTAGATAGGGGCGTAACAAACGGAGTTTCTTGCAGTGGCGCAATCGAAGTCAGGTTAACGGGCGACGGTTCAATCGAATCGCCTGCCGCCTGAAAGCACGCTGTCAAGATTAGCGCCAATGATGAGAAAACTAGCCATGCGGCAAGGTTTGACCGCCGCGATGGGTTCTTACGCATACACTGCTCCTGTTGCGAATTTGCCAACAGAATACCCTGATTGGCTCAATTACACAACGTATAGAATTAATGTAGCCCCACGGTTACAACGAATGCCCACCAAGCGGGTTAATTTAACATGGCTTAGTACGATTTCTTATTATTCGTAAGGAACCACCTTATGCGCGTCGCGCTCTACTCCGAAACCTTCCTCCCCAAAATCGACGGCATTGTCAGAGTGGCGTGCCTGACCCTTGAACACTTGCAGCGGCGCGGTATTGAGGCGGTGATCGTGGCTCCGCAGCAAGGTGTACGCGAGTATGCAGGTGCGCGAGTTATTGGCGTGCCGGGTATCCGCAATCCGTTATACCCCGAAGGGCGGCTCAACTTTCCTACGCCGCACGTTTATCAACAGGTCAAAGCGTTCAAGCCGGATATTATGCACATTTTCCATCCGGTCATGTTGGGTATGGCTGGCCTGTTCTTTGCTCACCAGATGAAGGTTCCGTCGATTGCATCTTTTCACCTTGATCTGGCGCGTATTTCGGCGTTCTACAAAGTAGGGTTCCTGCAATATCCGATCACGCGGGCGAGTACGTGGGCATTCAATCAAGCTGACTACGCCCTTGCGCCGTCTAAACTGGTACAGCGAGAGATGATACAAAAAGGCGTACATAAGGTTGGATTGTGGCGGCGCGGCGTGGATGCGGAACACTTCAACCCAAATTATCGTAACAGCACCATGCGCGACTTGCTCAGCGATGGACATCCCGACGAAGTGACGCTGCTGTATGTGGGGCGCTTGGCGGCAGAAAAGCAGATTGAGCAATTGCGGCCTGTGCTTGAGCGCGTGCGCGGGATACGCTTGGCGCTGGTGGGCGATGGGCCACATCGCGAAGCGTTAGAGCAGTACTTCGCAGGATTGCCCGTTAAATTTGTGGGCTATCTCACGGGCGAGAAATTGGCGCAAGCCTACGCTAGCGGCGATATATTTGTGTTCCCTTCGGCTTTTGAGAGCTTTGGGTTGGTGATCCTTGAGGCGATGGCTTCTGGCTTGCCCGTTGTGTCATCGCGGGTCGGCGGGGCGCAAGATGTCATCGCCAGCGGAGTCAGCGGTTTCACCTTCGATGTCAACGATGTCGAGGCGTTGGTGTGTTCGGTGGAAGCTATCGTCGCGACCCCCGGCAAACTGCACGAGATGAGCCTCGCAGCGCGTCAACAAGCCGAGGCGCAATCGTGGCCTCACATGATGGACGAACTGATTGAGTGTTATGAAGCACTCCTTGCAGGCCAACCGTCGCCTATTTAGGTCGGGCAGGTACGGACAGGGCAGGCCACGCCCCTACATTTAACGCACTTTTATGTAGCGGTTGGACTTGCCCGACCCTTATTAGTCTATCCAACAAAAAAACGCGACACTTGAAGCGTCGCGTTTTTGATTACTGTGATTACAGAATGTTAGTGATTATCGTAGTGAATCTGGTACGGCGGATAGGGCAAGAGTTCGATAGGAGCCGTACTGCGTCCGAACCAGTGTGCCAACCGTTCCTTCAAGTTGTGGCGGTAGGTCTGCATCATGTGGGTTTGCCACGTTAGCAGTTCCGCCATTGTCCCCTCGATCCGCGAGATGTCGTGGATCAAGTGGTGAGCCATCTTATCGGAGCGTTCACCAATCTTGTTGAGCAAAATCACATGTCCAGTAATGTACAGCGACGAGAACGTGACTAGACGTATCCAGCCGCCTTCCTCGAATTTGCCGACAATTTGGCTCATAAAGATGAATACCGACAGGCTGGCGATCACGAAAGTCGCGACGGCTCCTGCGCGATAACCCGCTGGTTTAGTATGTAGCAAGTGCCGCCTGACCGAATAGCCCATAAAGGCAATTGGAGCGAACACGCCGATCCCGTAGAAGGGGATCGCGGCAGCAGTATGCCCACCAACCAGAATCATGATCACCGTCGCGATCACGAAAGTCCCTAGCACCGGACGTGGAAAATTACCATTAGGGCTGCGGTAGACCAACCCGACAGGCAGAATACCTCGCACACCGTCACGGTAAGCCGTCGATTGCATATCTTCATAGGCGGTCATGTTGGCGAAAGACAGCGTCAACGAGGACCAGATTTGCCGGAAGATATAAAGCACCTGTCCGCCAATCGGGATCAGTGCAATAAAAGCCAGATTACCGACCAGCGTTCGTCCGAAAGTGCCATCGATGACGTTGAAGTAGTTCGAGAAGTGCGAGTTCAAGGTTGTAGTGATACCACCCCAGAACAGGAAGCCGAACTGGATTGTTCGCCCGACTCCGACACGCCCTGACAGGAACTTCCATAGCCCTTCATATTGCGGCAAGCGTCGTTTACCGAGTTTCACGTAGGATGCATCTTCGTCTTTGATAAACTGCAACCCATTGCTGACGGCTTCCAACCCTGTGAGAGCTACCAGTCCATGTAGCACGGAATTGGCGATATGACCAATCACCGTCGGGATCGAAATATCAGCATCGGGACGGGGCAGCGGCACAATCGCCAGCATCTGTCCATCCTGACCGGGCAGCGTCTTTACCCCTTGATTGCTCTGAATCCACAGCACAACAAAAGTCAGGGTCATCAACGCCACGTAGGTAAACAGAATAACAAAAGTTACTCTGGAAGCGTCCTTTCGACCTCGCAGTGTGAGCCAACAGGTAAGCCACGCAATCCCCACCCCCAATACAATATGAAAGATCGGCGCGGCCTCTAATTGGTTAATCGTCGAAAGCAGTTGGTCTGCGCCACTCAGGCTCGATACCACAACCGTCAGGGTATAGTCTTCGAGCAGCAGAAAGGCGACCATGATCGCGGCCATTGGACCAAGATACCGCATTGAGGCTGTGTCGGCCCCACCGCCGTCACGAAATACGCCCAATGCGTAGATATACATGCCGCCAAAGGCAATGTTCAGTGCAGCGATGGCAAGGTCTGCAATAGGCGCGTACTCTTGCAGTCTTGCCTGTGCAAGAATGGTGTGCAGTTCACCGGCAGCATATTCTGCACTGGTTCCGAAGTCGATGAAGAAAAGAGGAAGAGCAGCGAGAAGAAAGAGTTGGCCCGCATCGTGGCCCGCGATTGACACGTTTTTCGGCGCTAAACGGTAACCAACGATCAAGATGAGCGCGATGATGGCAAGACCCTGTATATTGGCAAGCATAGATTATTGGGTTCCTGTATGTACCCTGTAATTAAGCGATAGAAGGTGGATTAGACGGTGGTATAGAGTTGACGTAAGCGCAAGTATAATCCCGGAGTTTCGTCCTGGAGCACCCTTGTTCAAACTCCCAAAAGGGTTGTATTCTGCTCCATCCTGTGAAAAACAAACCATTTATATTCGCATAAATTGGCTTAAAAAGCAATCATAAAGGTCTATCAAACGTGTGTTAAAAAGGTCACAAACGGTGGCAAATGTTACTGCTTTTGAACAAGATGTAATATCCAGTTGCCGCTGCTTTCAAAAATTTCCTATTCACACCGTTTGTCAAGCGTGCTATACTTATTTACGTGATAGATGACGCTGTCTGGATGCGTTTGGCGCTCGAAGAAGCCACCCTTGCCGTGAACCACGAAGATGTTCCGGTAGGCGCGATTGCTGTGCTTCGTGGCGAGATCATCGGGCGGGGTCACAATCGCCGCGAGATTGACCGCGATCCATCCGCGCACGCCGAAATGATTGCCTTGCGTGAAGCCTCGCAATCGATCAAACATTGGCGGTTGGATGAAGTGACGTTGTACTGTACGCTTGAGCCGTGCGCGATGTGTGCTGGGGCAATGGTCTTGGCGCGGCTGCCGAGGCTGGTCTTTGCGACAGCAGACCCCAAAGCCGGAGCCGGGGGCAGTGTGCTGGATGTCCTGAACCATCCACGCCTGAACCACCATGTAAGCGTAGAGCAAGGGTTGTTTGCCGAAGAAGCCGCCGCCCTGTTGGTTGGGTTTTTCGCCCGACTGCGCGAGTCAGGTCAACGTCATTAGCCGTCATTAACAATTGATAGAGTCCCAATGGGAGGGGTGCCAGAGTGGTTGAACGGGGCGCTCTCGAAAAGCGTTATGCAGCGAACCTGCATCGTGGGTTCGAATCCCACCCCCTCCGCAGTCACAAAAAGCACAAGATTGCCGATCAGATGATCGGGTAATCTTGTGCTTTTTGATTATGCTCTTTTTTAGCTTTTGATTTGTGGTGTTGGTGGCCTAGAAGACGACCACTGGCATATTCAAGAATTCACCGTAACGGCGGATCGCAGCGCTAACAGCTTCGTCTTCGGTGGAAGTCAATGGGGCAAACGGCGATAATTCGATGACTACCGCGCCTTTGCTGAATGTGCGCCGCCAACTGCCAACCACCTGACCATCGATTACGAGGGTGGGGTCAAATATATTGCTGGGATTAGATTCCCGCCCGCCGCGCCGCAGTTTGTCAAACCCGGCATAGCCCACCAGAAATTCATCATAGGTCGGCAGGAGTAGTGCTGTCGGGGATGGCGCAGCCGTTAATGGTGGTATTGACGCTGAAAACCAGTAAGTCTGATCGTCAATGACTTCGTGATCAAGGTCAGCCGCGACCATTTCAAGCCCGACTTTCGCATTAGTGACGGTCAAGCCCGACCACCACGCAAAATCGCGGGCGGTGGCAGGCCCATGACTGATAAAGTAGCGCTTGGCGAGTTCCGCCAGCGATTCCTCACGCCGCAAAATTCTGGCCTGCGGCGCACGCTCATCCAGCAGCATATAGGTAAATTGCTTGCCGTGCCGGGGGCCGCTGCACACAATCGCGTCCAGTTCGGCACGCATGACAATATAAATGAGCCGTAACCCCTCAGCGACAATCCCGGCTTGCGCTAGTGCCGAGCCAAGTTCGGCGCGGGTAAGCTGCTGACCGCCTTGTAATGCGCTAGCGATTATGGCATTACTCCGTGCGAACAGCGCGTCATCCAATTCCTGTTGACGATACAGATAGGCGTTGATGGCGTTGACACGCGGCGCGGTGAGTTCCAGTATCCAGCGAATATCGGCAGGCGCGACAAAATGCCACGTCGGGCGCATCACGTGGGTGCGTAGAATCGATCCTTCGTTAAATGCCCGTTCGATCACATCGTCCGGTGTGTTCGCTGAGTTCTCCGCACTATCCATCCGCAAGGCTAGTGCCCATTTTGCGCCGGGATAATCCTGTGCCTGCACCGCGCCCAGCGCTTGGACAATCTCATTGGGGGTCGCCAACGGATTCTGCGAAAGACGCTGCTGAAACAATCGCTTGAGCGCAATCACCGCTGCTGCCATATAGCTGACCTCATTCATATGATTTACAGGACTTAGGCAAATTACATTTTGAGCGCGGGTGAACGCAATTGAGAAGGTCGGTAATCATCGAGCAAGCCTTGGTTAAGTTGATAGATGCTGGCGGCGGTTTCCTGAGCAAGTTGCTTGAGCCGAACCCAGACCAAAATGGGATAGGCGATGTTATTGCGCTGAATACGGGCAGATGACACAGCGTTTTGCCCGGCTGGACTGCATCGTCAGTCTAGGTCAAGCTGTCCACGCGCTATTGTCGTCCAGCCCTGTGGACGACCTGCCCGTTGACATGCTTCCCCATCAACCGCGCCCTGAGTTTTTCTGCCGCCAACGAGCGTTTCACCCCATTAGGGCCAATGCCATCGCTGTTTCGGCTCACTCCGTCAGCCTGTAATTCGTTTGGCGCACCAGCACATTTTGACACTAATCGAGTCGCGTTACCCTTGTCAGCCTGCTAGCTTAACGCCTAACTGTTTTTCTGGCTCGTTTGCGTTAATCCTGATCATCTTCTTTCAAGAATACTCTACAGGCAAGTATAGCTATGCAGACCTTGCAAAATTGTTGAATAAGCATAGCTATAAAAGCTCATCTGGGCGTTTGTTCAGCAAAGAAGCGATCCGTGGTATTTTACGAAACAAAAT
>JBDTVG010000028.1:0-43965 GCA_040007395.1 Chloroflexota bacterium | reverse complement strand
GGTACAGACTTCCGAGTCCAGCCTTGAGTCGCCCTTATTTGGCGATGACATCGAAAAACTGCTGCCGATTGTCGAACCGGGCAAAAGCGACTCGGCCTCGTTTGACAACATTCTTGAACTGTTGGTGGCAGGCGGTAGATCGTTGCCTCATGCGCTAATGATGTTGATCCCTGAATCGTTCAACAAATACAACCCCATCCCCGACGATCTCAAATACTTCTATGAGTATCATTCGGCGTTCATGGAACCGTGGGACGGCCCCGCCTCGATTGTTTTCTGTGACGGACGCTACGTTGGCGGCACACTGGATCGCAATGGCTTGCGCCCGTCGCGCTACGTCATCACCAAAGACGGCCTGATCGTGATGGCCTCCGAGGTTGGCGTACAGACCTTCCCGGCAGACCAGATCGAATCGAAGGGGCGGCTGCGTCCCGGCAAGCTGCTGTTGGTCGATACCGAAGCGGGGCGTATCATCCCCGACGGCGAGATCAAGGAAACGATCAGCCGTCAGAAACCTTATACCGAGTGGGTCAAAAAACATCGCGTCCGAATGGACGATATTCCAGTTAAAAAGTCGGTCAGTGTGGGACTGCCCCCCGAACAACTGCACGAACTTGAACTGCTCTTTGGCTACAACATGGAGGATATTGAAAAGATTATCCTGCCCATGATGACCGCTGGTGAAGAACCCACCAGTTCGATGGGCAACGATACGCCGCTGGCTGTTTTTTCGGAGCGGCCTCAACGCTTGTTCAATTACTTCAAACAGGTCTTTGCCCAAGTCACTAACCCGCCGATTGACTCGTATCGCGAAGAATTGGTGATGACCCTGACCAGCTATCTGGGCAGCGAAGGCAATCTGCTTGCCGAAACGCCCGAAAATACACTGGCGATCCAGATCAAACAGCCTATCTTTACCAACCTTGCCATTGATAAACTCAGAACATGGGACAACCCCGACTTCAAAATTATCACGCTGCCGATGACGTTCCCGGTCAGCGAAGGGCCTGCCGGGTTGGAAAAGGCGCTGATCCAGTTGGGGCAGGATGCGGAAGATAGCATCGATGCAGGGTATACCCTGATTGTCCTTTCGGATAAGAGTGCTGGCCTTGACCACGCGCCGATCCCGTCGCTGCTAGCTTGTTCCAGCGTGCATCATCATTTGGTGCGGGTCAAAAAGCGTACAAAGGCCGCGCTGATTATCGAAACCGCCGAAGCTAGAGAAGTGATGCACTTTGCACTATTGTTTGGCTACGGCGCAAGCGCAATCAATCCCTACGGTGCATTCGCCGTGATTTTTGATTTGCTCGAACAAGGCAAGCTGCCCTCGACCTCCAACTTTATCCAAGCCGAGGATAATTTCCTCCATGCCATCGACAAAGGCGTGCTGAAAATCCTCTCGAAGTTGGGCATCTCCACCTTACGCAGCTATCATGGGTCGCAGACCTTCGAGGCGATTGGCCTGAGCAAAGCTGTCGTAGAGCAGCACTTCACCGGGACGGCATCGCGCATCGGTGGGATCGGGCTGGAAGAAATCGCCAAAGAGACGCTGCTTTTTCATGACAAAGCCTTTGTCGAAAGGCCAGCGCGTCTGGAATTCGAAGGCATTTACCAGTATCGTAAGGACGGTGAAAAGCACGCTTGGAACCCAGAGACGATCCACCTGCTGCAATGGGCAGTACGCGCTAACGACTACCACAAATACAAAGAATTCTCCAATCTGGTCAACCACCAGAATCAGCGCCCGCATGTTATTCGCGGCCTATTCGAGTTCAAGTCGCAGACCGCAATCCCGATTGAGGAAGTCGAACCCGCTGAATCCATCTTCAAGCGGCTGACAACGGGCGCGATGTCGTTTGGCTCGATCAGCAAGGAAGCGCACGAAACCATAGCCATTGCGATGAACACCATCGGCGGGCGCTCGAACTCTGGCGAAGGCGGCGAAGATCCTGAACGCTACAAGCGGCGTGCCGATGGGACGCTTGCCCGCAGCGCAATCAAGCAAGTCGCTTCGGCACGGTTTGGCGTAACCAGCAATTACCTCGTCAATGCTGACGAACTCCAGATCAAGATTGCACAAGGCGCGAAACCGGGCGAAGGTGGTCAACTTCCCGGTCACAAGGTGGATAAGCATATCGCCAAGACGCGCCATGCTACTCCCGGTGTAACGTTGATCTCGCCGCCGCCGCACCATGACATTTACTCCATCGAAGACTTGGCGCAGTTGATCTTCGACCTGAAAAATGGCAATCCGGAAGCGCGGATCAGCGTCAAGCTTGTATCGGAATCCGGCGTAGGGACGATTGCGGCGGGAGTCGCTAAAGCCCACGCCGACACGATCATCATCTGCGGCTACGATGGCGGTACAGGCGCCAGCCCGCAAAGCTCCATCAAGCACGCCGGACTGCCCTTTGAACTCGGCATCTCAGAAACGCATCAAACGCTGGTGCTAAACGGCCTACGCGGGCGGGTCAGGCTGCAAACCGACGGACAGCTTAAGACAGGACGCGATATTGTACTGGCGGGGATGCTCGGTGCTGAGGAGTTCGCGTTTGGTACGGCAACTGTCATTACGCTGGGTTGTATTATGATGCGGAAGTGCCATCTCAATACTTGCCCGGTGGGGGTCGCCACGCACGATCCCGAATTGACGCAGCACTTCAAGGGCAAGCCACAGGACTTGATCAACTACTTTACGTTTATGGTGCAAGAAGTCCGCGAGATCATGGCGGAACTTGGCATCCGCAAATTTGATGATCTGGTCGGGCGGACGGATATGTTGCAGCAGCGTCATGTCGATCACTGGAAGGCTCGCACAGTTGACCTCTCCGATATTCTATACCAGCCTCCACAATGGCAAAGCAGCCCGAACCACTGCGTCGAAGCGCAGATCCACAAGATCGACGATGTACTGGATCGCACCTTGATCGAACAGTCGGCGGAGGCGCTGCAATTCCAGCGGCCTGTCTGCCTGAGCTTCCCCATCACCAACTCGGATCGCGCAGTGGGGGCGATGCTGTCTAGCAAGATTTCGCGGTTGTGCGGCGAGGAAGGCTTCCCCGACGATACCATTCGCTGCACGTTCTACGGTAGTGCAGGGCAGAGCTTCGCGGCATTCTTGGCGAAAGGCATCACCTTCCGGCTCGAAGGCGACACCAACGACTATATGGGCAAAGGCTTATCCGGCGGTCATGTCGTCGTCGTTCCGCCCGAAGGCAGCACGTTCATAGCAGAAGACAATATCATCGTTGGCAACACGCTGCTGTACGGTGCGACCAGCGGTGAAGTATTCATTCGCGGCGTGGCAGGCGAACGCTTCTGCGTGCGGAACAGCGGCGCGATTGCTGTTGTTGAAGGTGTAGGCGATCACGGTGTGGAATACATGACAGGCGGCAAAGTCGTGGTGCTAGGCAAAGTGGGTCGTAATTTTGCAGCGGGTATGAGTGGCGGTACGGCTTACGTCCTGAACAACGACGGCAATTTCGCCTATTTCTGCAATACCAGCTTGGTCGAACTCAGCGCAGTACTCGATCAGGAAGATCAGGACTTTCTCAGGGAATATCTGCAAAAGCACTACGACTACACAGGCAGCACCATCGCCCAAGCTGTCTTGGAGAATTGGCATTCGTATCTGCCCAAGTTTATTCGCATCTTGCCGCTTGAATACAAGCGAGTCCTTCAGGAACGAAAACTAGCGAAAATCGATCAGCAGTTAGCCTACATCCGTAAAGAAGCGCAGCTTGAAGGACGGTATTAATTTTCATGGCAAACCCCAGAGGTTTTATCACGATTGATCGGATCGAAAGCGGCTACCGCCCTGTCCACGAACGGGTCAAAGACTTCAAAGAAGTTGAAGCCATGCTGCCCGAAAAAGACCGCAAACTTCAAGCCTCGCGCTGTATGGATTGTGGCGTGCCGTTTTGTCATTCGGGTTGCCCCGTTGGGAACTTGATGCCCGAATGGCAGGACAAAATTACACAGGGTGACTGGAAAGCCGCCTACGAGATTTTGCAATCAACGGACAACTTCCCCGAATTTACCGGGCGAATCTGTCCGGCACTGTGCGAATCGGCGTGCGTGGTCGCTATCGATATGCCTGCCGTAACCATTCGCGAGAATGAACTCTCGGTCATCGAACGCGCCTTCGCGGAGGGTTACGTTCAGCCGAAACCCCCGGCACGGCGATCCGGCAAGCGGGTCGCGGTGATTGGCAGTGGGCCAGCAGGGCTAGCCTGTGCCGACAGCTTGAATCAGGCGGGTCACAGCGTGGTCTTGTATGAAGCCGCTGACCGACTCGGCGGGTTCATGCGTTACGGTGTGCCAGATTTCAAGCTCGACAAAAGCGTCATTGATCGGCGCGTTGCGATACTTGAGCAAGAAGGCATCGTGTTCAAGACTAGCGTGAATGTCGGCAAGGATGTGACCGTCGAAGAACTCAAACAGCAGTTCGACGCGGTGTGTATCGCCATTGGCTCCCGCAAGGCGCGTGAAATCCGCGTTGAAGGCCACGATCTGCAAGGCATCCATCAGGCTACGCTGTATCTTGAACAACAAAATCGGCTGGTGGCGGGCGATGAGATTCCCGACGCAGAGCGCATCACGGCAGAACAAAAGCATGTTGTGGTACTCGGCGGCGGCGATACGGGATCTGACTGCATTGGTACGGCTAACCGTCAAGGCGCGAAAGGCATTACCCAGATCGAGATTCTACCGCCTGCGCCAAAGACTCGCGCCCCGAATGAACCGTGGCCTATCTTCGCCAAGGTCTATAAAAATACCAGTTCCCACGAAGAAGGCTGCGAGCGCTTGTTCAACATCTCGACGCTGAAATTCATCGGGGAAGATGGCAAAGTGAAAAAATTGCTGGCGGCGCAGGTCGAATGGAAGCGCGACGAAAAAGGCCAATTTAGCATGGTCGAACTCCCCGGCACAGAATTTGAAGTCGCCGCCGATCTGGTCGTGCTAGCGATGGGCTTTGAGCATGTCGTCCACGAAGGGCTAGCCGACGCTTTTGGGATCGCCTATGGCCCGCGTGGTAACGTCCATGTGAACGGTCATTACATGACCAATGTAGACGGTGTGTTTGCGGCGGGCGATGCCAAACGCGGCGCATCGCTGGTCGTGTGGGCAATTCAGGAAGGGCGCGAGGCGGCAAAAGCCATTAATGCTTACCTCAATCGGCCTGCTATGACTGACACGGCACGTTCCGAGGCAATCACGGTATAAAGACTAAGGTCGTGTACTAATCCGTGAATTTGGTGTCGGTTCGCCAACGCTATCAAGGTTGATCGATCATGACAACTAGCTCTTTAGCTGAGATTTCCAATGCTCAAGAAAGCTCTCTTGCGCTTCTTTCCCTTTTACATCAACGATGAAATAAGTTAGGAACTCCGATAAGTGTTCATGCTTCCTTTGAGGCATCAATGATCGCAAATCGGGATCTTCAATATAGTAGAATACAGGAGGGTCCTCCAATTTGTCTTTCGTCAAAAAGTACAGAAATTGATAACCCTGGTGCATAAAGAACACAAACGCATCATCAGGAAGTAGGAAAGGGAATTCGTTTTCTTCCAAAAGATTCACTGCCGAACCCTTTAGCTCCAAAAGAGTCGGATAGAAGCAACTTGACCCAACATCAAGATTGCCAGCTTCTTTTCCTAGTACCAGTAGATATTCCACATAAAGGTCGGGCAAGTAGTTTACGCCTTGTCGTGCCTTCATTTCATTAATTTCTTGTGGGCTGCAACCATGAATGGTATCAAGAGTCGCGATCATCATTTTTATTAGCTCATCTCTTATCAAGTATCCAAACAAGTTACGCATTTTATTTATAAAATCATTCATAATAGATTATAGTCTACCAAATCTCTTTGTAATGATATACCTCAATTGTGTTAGGTTGCTTACTAATCCAACAGCTACAGCCAGATAGCACGACCTATCGGAAAAACTCAAAAATAACCAGTAATGTGCTTAACCTAAGTTTCGGATCGATGGTCTTGTAATTGTTCTTGCCTCTTTTAGAAAGTTTGGATCTTATCTGCGGGCGGCCTGTTTATCGTATTTGCTCACCGCCATTTCATAAGCCTCGACCAGCAATGGCTGCACTTTCGTTTTAAGAGTCTCGTCGCTGGGGTTGATGATGCACACCCAGTATTGCCGACCATACACAGGGTGAGGCATTATCTGATCTAGGGTGGTGAAATCGTAGTTGCCAGCATTATCGGCGCTTTCAGCCGTGTCGTCGGTTGACTCTGCCAAGCCGAAGAGGGATCGAAAGGTCTGCTTGCCAACGCCGATGTTCAATCGAAAAACCGATGGGCGGTCGAGGTTGGAGAACTGGTCATTCACATCGTTCGTCATCAGCGTGACAAATGGAAACATGTGGTCTGGCGGTACACTGCTATCTGGGTTGTAGAAGAAAAAGATGTTGTCAGAAACGACCACAATATCTACACCCTCGCATGTGTCGGTGATGTACTGGCTCATTTCAACTTCGTTCATGGCTACGGTCTCCTCAACTAGCTTAGCAATGAATATACAACTTGATGGTTCGTGACTTCAGGTTTATTTTACCATTTTTCAAACAGGGTTATCTAGGGGCAACAGATAGTGCCGGTGGCATCAGTGGCTTGATAGGTTCCTGTTGTTCTCTGGCAACTTTTAAGGCTTTCGTCCACCAGATAAGTTGGTCAAGGAATCCATCGGCCTGCCACGTTATCGCCTCGAAGGGATTCGAGGTATTTCCGTCTTGTGGCCTCATCAGCGCCATGAGTATTGGCCCCGGAACGGGCAACGCCCTTTGAATAGGAATCATCTGAAGTTCAATTGCCACGAGGCGTAACTGTTCGACAGCCCGCGCTCCACCAAGCGTCCCATAACTCACAAAGCCGACAGGCTTGTTATTCCACTCAGGATAAATAACATCAATCGCATTCTTCAGCACGGCGGGGTAGCCATGATTGTATTCTGGCGAAACAATGATATAGCCGTCTGCCTCCGCCACCTTGTTTGACCACTTTTGGACAAGTTCATCGGAATACTTTCCCTGCAAGTGCATTGGTGCTGTTGGCCCGTCGAATAGCGGCAGTGGATAATCCCGCAAATCGATGAGTTCAACGTCCAGATCCGGCTTGGTTTTCGCGTACTCATAGATCCATTGGGCGGGTTTTTCGCTGATCCGGTTTTGGCGGGTGCTGCCGACAATCACATGAATTTTCATAAGTTGTACCTTCCCTTAAGGTTTGACCTGTAGTAAACCTAGAAGGGGTTATAACGGCTCTTAAAGGTTCAAATCAATAGTAGTGCAATCGCCCTGAAATAGCAATACTGGGCACAAGTCGAGTAGATGAGATAGAGGAAAGGGATAAGTGTTCTTAAATCACGCCAATACAAGTTGGGTCATGTGCCGCACGAAATCCTGTGCGCGGAATGCTTTCTGACGGTAAAATCATAAACATTATTTGTGCCGACAACGAGTGATACTTGACCAGAAGACAAAAGGCGAATTGTGACAGTAGATTTGCTAATTCACTACATCGAAAAAAGCCATCCAATGAAGTTTGTTCCAATTTCGAGTACAGAATTATTTTTTCTGTATTGGGAACCTATATCTACAAAACTCGGTCTTAAATACGTCCCTGAATTTGGTAAAGGGCTTGAAATTGAACGGGATGAGATCACCGACGTTATAGATGAACTTCAACGACTAAAGAAGTATGCGTCTTCGATAATTGAAAAAGTTGACAACGACGCAGCTTCCCAAGCTATACTGTCAAATATTGATTGGGTAATCTTGGCTTTACAAGAAGTGCAAGCAGACAGTAGCAAAGTGAAACTTATTTTCAATTAAACTCCTGCTTTGAGCCAGATCCCCAATCATAGGTTTTTCCAAAAAAACCATCCAGTCGATCACGCCAAGACAAGCTGAGTCGCGTGCCGCACGAAATCTTGTGCACGGAATTCTTCCAGCAGCGGTTCCGGCAACGCCTGATCAATCGTTAGCACGGTCAGAGTTTGCCCACCCTTCTGGTCACGACCTGTGCGCCAGTTGGCGATATTGATGTTATGTTCGCTCATCAACATCCCGACCTTGCCGATCACGCCGGGTACGTCGTAGCTGCCAAAAACCAACATCACGCCTTCGGGAACCACATCGATCCGGTAGGTATCGATTTGCACAATACGTGGCTCAGTGCGGTTGAATAACGCGCCACTGATCACTAGTTCGCCGCCGCCTTCCCACTGCACCTGACAACTGACAAGGTTGGTGTAGTCCACCACATCTAGCCCTTTGGTTTGCGTCACATGGATACCGCGTTCCATCGCTACCAGTGGCGCATTGATATAGTTGACCGCATCACCGAGGACAGGTTGCAGCAGCCCCTTAAGCACCGCTACCGTCAGCGGCTTGACCAATCCGGTGAGTTCGTCGCCTTTGTACTCTACCGCCACGCGCCGAATCCGTCCTCGCGCCATATAATGCTGCAACGCGCCGATTCGTTCGGCAAGCCGCAAGTAGGGAGCCATCACCTCGAATTCGCGACCCGGCATAAACGGCATATTCACGGCGTTACGATAATCTATGCCGCGCAGTGCATCGCCCACTTGCTCGACAATCTGCATACTCAGATCGTGCTGCGCCTCTGTAGTTGAATCGCCTAGATGCGGGGTATGAACCACATTTGGCAGCCCGATCAGCGGCGAGTCGTGCGGTGGCTCATGGGCAAACACATCCAGCGCCGCCCCTGCGACGAATCCACTCTTGAGCGCCTCTGCCAACGCCTGTTCATCGATCATGCTTCCGTGCGCCACATTGACAATCCACACCCCCGGCTTCACTTCCGCTAATGTGTCAGCATCGAGGATGTGATACGTTTCGGGCGTGACCGCGCAGTGCAGACTGATCACATCACTTTGCGCCAATATATCGTCCAGACCAACGAGCTTCACCCGCAGATCGCTGACCTGTGTTTCGGCAACATAGGGATCGTAGGCCAGCACTTTCATGCCGAAGGCAACCGCCCGTTCCGCGACCCGCCGCCCTACCCGCCCCAACCCGATCAAGCCTAGCGTTTTACCGTAGAGTTCGATCCCCAAATGGGCGTTGCGACTCCAGATGTCCTGCTGCACATCAATATGCGCCGGAATCACTTGTCGGCATAGGGCTAGCATCAGCGCGAAGGTGTATTCCCCGGCTGCAATGGCGTTCGCGCCGGGGGTATTCATGACGATTACGCCGCGTGCGGTTGCCGCTTCCACATCGATCCCCGCTAACCCGACACCCGCCCGCCCGATCACCTTGAGTTTATTGGCTCCAGCCAGCAGTTCTGCATCAATGATTACATCGTCGCGGATAATGAGTGCGTCTGCCGCTGCAATGGTGTCGCGCACCTGATCGGTATCCGGCTCCGCGAGCAGGATTTCAATATCGGGGGCAGCACGCAGCAAATCCATCGCTTCGTTGGTCAGCGTGGTCGCTACCAGCACCGTAAATGTCATAGCGCCTCAATTTTGGGTAAGTACAGATTTAGACAGATCCAGCAGTCACAAACGTATGCTCAAAGGCAGTATGCAGCGCCGGGTTACGAAAGCCTACACTTTGCGAATCACGACACAGCGCCAAACCATGCTCCAACGTCATCTCGTGTTCGGTGCCTTTCAGCGCGATCATGCCGGGTTCGCCCACTGCCATTGGCAGGATCGGCGCGAGGCTAGAAGCGTACACAAAGACATCGGAGCCGCTTTCGACTTTTTCGCGGCGCACGACTCCGCCGAAACCCACGAATAGATCCACGCTATCGCGAGTTCGCAGATCGCTCACGCCATCGCCGATAAATAGCTTGCGACCCCAGTGATTGCCCGATAGCTCTTTCACTATATGGGGTTTGCCCGCCGAAATGGTCAATGGGCCTTGTTCATAGGCCAGATACGATTCCGAGGTTTGCGCCGACTGATCGTAGTATTTCCACCAATCGCCGGATAGCTCGTTAAATTCGAGTTCGACGGCGCGGATATTTTCCGCCGGGACACCTAACCGCGATCCGAAACCGCGCACTGGAGTTGCCAGCCCGCCGCTGATGATGTACACCTGCTTGCCGAGAAAATGCAGCGCCGCGATCACTTCGCGTGCGTCGGGAACCAACGTATCCCAGTACATCTGCTCGATGGCGGCAAGCTGCCCACGTGTGGGGCGGATCGCCCGCAACCGCTTGCCATAGACATCCGCCAGATCGAGATCGCCGTCCATCGCTTTTTGCGTTAGCAGCCCGACCCGACCCTCTTTGCCCTTCAACCGAGCGAGTTCGTCCACCCCTTCAATCGATGACAGTGTACTGTCGCAGTCAAAGAAGATCAGGTCAAAGCTCATCCAACGGCTGATACCCGGCAACACATTTCGCATAATAACCCTTACACGATCCTCGACTTAATGAATGGTTTGGAGCCTGCCTATTGTATCACACGCCGAGTGATGAATCACCGACAATTTCGTGGGAGCGTTTTCACAGGGTATTGTTGCCAAAGTGACAGGTGGCGGCAGTTCGCTAGTTTTGAGAAGAAAAGGTTGCGCTATGGGGTGGCTGACTCTTCGCCTAGATCGGCCCACACTGGCCGTCGCCATGATGAGTAGCAATCGCTGCTAGCAGGTTAAACCCGATATGCTCCTATTGTAACAAGAATCTGACCAACGGCTGATTCAATACGCTTACAGTTTACGAGCGGGGTATCGTCGCCAAAGCGGAGAGTAGCGGCAATTGGCTATTGCTGAGAGGATATTCACTGGCATACAGGGTAATTGAGCGCAACTCAATTACCCTGTATGCGTTAACGCCTTGCCGAAAATCTCAATTGCTGAATTTTAGGTTAAGACAAATCTCACCACGTTTTTCATTTAGGGGGTCTTGGTACTTTCTGGGAAAAGTGTAAAGGTTAGCGGCCCAGTAAAAGCGGAAAGGTTAACATTTTTAGTTACAACCCTTGAGCGATAACCAGGGGCGGAGACTGAGATCTCTGCAAACTCATCCTGATACATAAACGGAATGGTGCCTGTAAAAACACCGTTTTGATCAGTCGTTAACTCCATATCTTTCATCGCTATGGCAGATGGACATTTTCCGGTAATATGGCTTTTAATCAACACCTTGGCATTGCTGATGGGTTGGTTCGTCAGATCATCTAGGACTTTACCTTTAAAATGAACATTTCCCCCGCCATCACAATCTCGTGGCGAGGAAGTATCCCAGATCGGTAAGGCACATGCACTCAGCAATAGAACTAATGCAGCGGGATATATCACCCACCTAGTACGGGCGAGGGTCAGGTAAATAAAGTGATGAAGGTACATAACCAACTCCTTGTAATGGTTTAAGCGTGTAGTCTGTAGAACCCGAACCAGCATATGGTGAGTAGAAAGTAGAAGGTTGGATGAGCAAAGCAGGGCCGGTTATTTGTATATTGCCATTTGCATCCAGCGTGTAAGGTCTATAGTAGGTGAGGGTATGCGTCCATGTTGAGTACTCATCAAATACCGCTGCCCAATCGGCTTTTTCAAGCGCTGTAAAATCTCCAGTATAAAAAGCGTTGGGATGATCGTAGGTACCAAACGGTGAGGTTGAGGCATCATTATCTCTAAGTCTACCTTGATCTACACTGTCGGGAGGACATTCTTCCAGTATAAAACCTGCGGCTGTAACATCTGCATTGCTGGCTAATTGCGTGACAATGCCTGTAACATCATCATACTCCAGTGGGCCTAAGCCAGCAGGGGGTGTTGACTTAAGATCTGCTGAGAAAAAGCGGAACAGTTGACTTTGTGGTTTTTGAGAATGATTGTAACCACACCAGTCATAAAAATCGTATAGCTCTAATTGTTGGCTCACCTCCATAATTATTACGGTTTGCCCTGTCGAGTCCTGCCCCAAACGATAGGTAACATCGAAAGTCGCATCAGGGGATGCAGCCCCAAGTTTACTTCTGCTTTGGACAGTAGAAGTCCCTAAAGAACTCTCCATGTTTTTGCCTATAAATCTTGCATTTTTTTGCCAAGCCAGAGGATTTGTATACGTGACAGGAGAGGCTAGCATACTGACAGGTTGCCCATTAAATAGGGTTGGGGCACTTATGTTGTATTGGATAATTGCGTCAGATGTTTTCAATTCGAATTGACCATCCACCGTATTCATAAATCCATCAAGGGTTACGTTTCCATTCGTGCCCGTAATAGGAAGATTGTAGTCACGGAAAATCCTATCAGGATTGACAAACATGGAAACATGTCTTGGTCGGTTTGTTTCCCAAGCACCATTCAGGTAATGATCAAGGGATGCAGCTGCCATATCTAACCCCACCAAGGTGCCACCTGTCCTCAGGATATCAAGCCTTGCTTTTATGTCTTTTTGGCAAAGATCTTTAGCGAAGTCGGAAAGATTATCACAACTTCCCCGGCGCGGATCGTTGTGAGGCGGAATGATCGATGTAGAGTTAAACGGATCATCGCCAATGCCAGACACGATCACATCCGTGATAGTCAGGACGATGTTTGGGTGCGTATCCAGAATAACGTCAACCGTATTTGTGTCAGTTCCACTGAGGGTAATGGCCTTGACCGTCGTCGCCATGATGGGTAGCCATCGCTGCTAGCAGGTTAAACCCGATATGCTCCTATTGTAACAAGAATCTGGTCAACGGCTGATTCAATACGCTTAGACACTGGGTATCGTCGCCAATGCGGAGATGCGCTGAGTCATTGCAAAAATCTCATTTAGAGAGAACCATGACTCAGCGTACCATCGATAGTTGTGGATTTTATCGCATGGCGTAAGGTTATTAGGGAATAATCACCTGAGCATCTTCTGGTGCATCCGGCACAGCACTAATAGTTTTGGTATTCATGTCAACGTATTTTAGGCCATTAGCCTGAAGATACAGACCCGATGAGTCGCGGTTCCACTGAACCGATGGATAATTTGTCCCTTTTATACCGCTTACAATCGTTTTGTTAGTCTTAGCCTCGACTACTGACCAAGATCGGTTATTAGGAATACACGTACCGCTAATAAATGACAGATAACGTCCATCTGGAGAAACTCGCAAGCCATCAATATCTCGACACTGATCTACAATACTAGCCGATGAGATAAGAGTTATAGCATTCGCTTTGAAGTCATATTCAAACACCTGATTAGGAGAAGTACCAGTATATGGATTGGGAAACCCAGACAAGATTAGTACTCCTCGGTTAGCAACATAGGCACCATAATCAATGCTTGACATACCCTTCACTGACTGCTCTCGCGCCTGCATTGTGTTTGTATCGACGACAAGTAGTGATGGTCCGCGGTCAGTATAAAAGAATGTTGTGTTATTGAGCCATCCTATTGACAGATAGAAATGGCCTGACATTTGGACATCGGTACATCCCCCTTTGGCAATCATTAATACACAAAAGCTGCGTGCGCCGCGTGTTTCTCCTTTAGAATCGGTAACAACATAGGTTACGACAACCTGCATTTCATCGGGAGAAATGTATATCTCCGAGATGTTTTTTCGCGAGAACAGCACTTTCGACTGACCTGTTCGCAAATCCATTTGAAGCACATTAGCCGCTTCATCCAGCTTAGGAGATATAACTGCTTGAGGCTTCTTATCAACCAGATAAACGAAGTGGCTGTTTGCTATTTTAGACGCTGCCGATATACGATATGTTTCACTGCCGCCTGTAAGTACCATCTGAGTTGTATGGTCAATCTTTAGATTTGTATCCTTATCCCTTGTAATGGGTCTAAGGACACGATCTTTACCAATAACGAGGGCATCAGCTTGAGAGAATGCACGCAATATCCCCGTATCAGGCGTAAAAGTCGACGCAGGGGTCGCGGCTGCGGCAATATCACTTCTTGAGTTTGCTATCCCCAAAAGTAAGATGCATAGGAGTAAGAATATAGTTGCTTTGAGTGAGTTCATTTGGCTTCCCTTTAACATTGGTGCTGATCGCTAAAATAGGTGTTCACAAAACGACCATCTCGATCAATCGGATCATGAACGATATAGGTTCTAAGCTGACAGGTAGGCTTTGCGGTTAGCAAACTATTCATAAAAGCAATATCGCTAGTGTCGTCGGCAGCAAGGAATGGCCCTGTTCCATAATAAAATAGGCCAAAATTTGCAATGTTATCATTTGAAGCGGGATAGCCTACACTTGGATTTTGGCTAAGAAGATTTTGAGCAACGGTTTGTGCTTGGCCCTTAATTACTGGCGAACCAGATGAACGCCACGCAGGATTCCCAGACGCAGCCCCCGCGTTAAAGCAATCGAACTGACCAAGCTCCGCAACTACTTTGTCCATAGTTGGTGCACCAAATCCTCCGCTCCGAAAACGATTGCGAATAATCCATCCTATATTCTGAATGCCAGCATTGGTTTGATCTGAATCGGTTTCGCATGTAAGCACCCATTCGACCATCTGCTGGGCTGTAGAACTTGCACTCAATGGGCAATAGTTGCCACTCGGAACATTGTTACAGGGCGTTTGCACGGCACGTGCTGGATCTAAAGTCGCCGTTGGCAATTGAGTGGGAGTCAACGTGCGTGAAGGTGTAAAGCTTGGGGTAATCGATGGGCCATTCGTTGCCGTAACGTTTGGAGTTTGCGACGGAGTTGGAGTCCTTGATGGCGTGGAAGTTGGGCATGGAGTCTCAACTAAATTGGTTTGTCCCCCTGAGTTAATTCGCATCCACAGCGTATAGACTTCGCTGTTGTGACCGAAATAGTCATTGTAAAGCGAAACACGAACCCATGTATCCGCTCCACCTGTGTTATTGTCAGTACGGTTTTCGTAGGCAGTGACCGTGAAACCCGCAGGTAATGTAATCAGATGCAACCCTTCCGAAGTCGGGAACGAGCGTTGATTGACCCCTGTTGAGCAGTTAACATAGTAAGTGACAGGTGTAGTGATTTGGGTAGGGGTAATGATTGTTGCTAGCACCGGTAGTTTTGTCGGTGTATTGGTTATCGTCGCGGTGGATGTTGACGATGGATTGATACAGACGACGATTGGCGTGGCGGTGCCATCATCGGCGGTGTTGAGCCGCCGCGCCGCATTTTGTCCACAGACAACCGGAAACGGATCGTCCCCGATGCCAGATACGATCACATTTGTGATAGTCAGGGCGATGTTCGGGTGCATATCCAGAATAACGTCAACCGTATTCGTGTCAGTTCCACTGAGGGTAATGGCCTTGACCGTCGTCGCCATGATGAGTAGCAATCGCTGCTAGCAGGTTAAACCCGATATGCCCTTATTGTAACAAAGATCTGGTCAACGGCTGATTCAATACGTTTACGAGGGGATCGTTACCCAAAGCGGAGATGCGCTGAGTCATGGAGAAATCCTCTTTGGAGAGGAACATGACTCAGCGCATTATCGATAGTTACGAGTTTACGGCATGGTGGAGTGGGATTACCATGCGACAAAATTTATGGTAATTTCGGGATTGTTCTGGCAATTATGACTGGCACATGGGGCGCATTTTTGGTTGATGAAGTGATTTTCCCTGTCTGAGCATCTACAATATCCGTTATGCTTGAACCTTCGCTCCTATCATAGGTATTTACGACAAAAGTGCGACTATCTGGCAACCATTGCGCTTGGGATACTTTATCGATTGTGGCGATAAGTTTTCCGTTAGGGAATTCTACCATGTACAATTTCTCGTCACTATTGTAGAAAAAGAGTTTTCCATTTGGCGAAAACTCCAAACCATAATAATCCTTGAAACGATCTCCCAGAATAGCAAATGATAACACTTGAATTTGAGAGGTGTCCCAATCGAGCGTAAATAATTGAAGTGGGTGCGAATCAGATGGTTTACGGCTCTTAGCACCAACTAGAAGAAGATGGGTTGCAGGTATTGGTGTCACGGTCAAGATAAACCAATCATCTAATCCCATCAACCGTTTCTCGGTTAATGTCAATGAGTCAACAATTTGTATGCTTCTATCACTCATCTCAAGAATGGCAAACGATTGGTTATTAATCCAATGCACATTATCACTGGCAAGCCGCTTGTTATTGTAATCAGCGCATTTTCTGGTTTGGACATTAAAAATGCACAGCAAAAGGCGACTCTTACCTAGATCACCTTCATAATAGGTCACAAGGAAATTTTGCCCATCTGGTGAAGGGATTACCTTGTCAAGATTAGAGCGTTCAAAAACTATGTCCTTTTTGCCATCCACCATGCTAATGCGAACAATTCGCATCGGGTTAGGCCCTTGTGCTTTTAAGGGGTTGTTAAATTGACCCATATTGGCGACAACATACAACACATTGTTCGTCTGATCTAAAACTATCTGACTTACATCAGAACCTAGAGTTTTTACATCAAGTGTTGAAAGGTTTCTTTTTTGATGTGTCGTCAGATCGGCAGATTGAAGTGCGTTATCTTGCAGGGTAAAAACTACATTGAAGGGAGATGCTCCCGTTGGAGTCGGAGTTGCGGTCTCCAATACTTGAGTATTCATTGATGTATCGTTAGCAGTAACCACTGAAGGTACAACTAGCGCAATGGACAATATGACAACCAGTATACTGATATCTTTTTGTATATGGAACATGGTAATCTCCTAATCTGCCTATTTGTTAAGGATTGTAGTGGCAACCTGGATCATCACTGAAAAATACAGTTGTATATAGCGAATCTCCGAAGTGCCTTCTATAGATGTAGATGCTAGTAAGCCTACCCTCAGATAAATGACAAGGGCCATTATGATCTATTGTGAGGTTAGCTATGATAGTACTATCCGTTGTTTGATCACGATCAGCGGTGGTATATGGACCAGCGCCATATGTATATAGTCCATATTTATCAATCCCCGGAACCGACGGCGCAGGAAGCGGCTGATAATTGAGCAAATCGTTAGCTATGGTAACAATATCGGAATTAATGTTACTTAGGTTACTAAGATTAGCTGATGGTGCAGCACCTTCCATATAACATTGCCATTGTCCCGACTCTTTAACAACGTTAACAATAATCCCTGCATACGTAGCTGATTTGGAGCGATTGCGGATTACATAGGCAATATCATTGGCATCACTAGAGTTATTGCCTGATTCGCAGGCTAAAACAAACGCTACAATATCTTGATTACTTGGAGATCCAGTTTGTAGTGGACAATCATTTCCTGTCTTGCAACCTGGAGATACTGGCACTAAACCAGTACTGATTGTAGATGTGGGATAGGGTGTAATAGCCGTTGGGGGAATAGGCGTATAAGGAACGGCAGGCGTTAAGGTATTACACCCAGTCGCAGATGGAGAGGCATCGCCATTATCTAACACATCTTCCCTGATCCAGAGGGTACGACTATCAAATTCATCATATCCTGTTACTCTTCGCCACTCATTCCCATCTCTATCTAGATGAGACTCAAACACAAATAATGTTGTTCCTTGAGGAAAGGTTCTTATTGTTTGACCATCTAGTGAGGGAAATGAACGTGCTTTTGCAGGAATTGACAAATTGCATTTCACATGATATACAGCGAATGGTTCTGTGGTAGGTACAAGCGTCGGCGTTGCTGTTGGGGTTTCAACCTGACAGGGTACGAGGAGTTTTCTTGCGCCATTGGCATCACCCTGCTGGCAGATGAGGTTAAACGGGTCATTGCCAATGCCGGAGACGGTGACACTGGTGATGGTCAGGACGACGTTCGGATGGGTATCCAGGATAACACCGATAGTAGCGGCATCAGTCCCACTGAATGAAATGGCGTTGCCCGCGTAACAAAAGTCAGCATTGGGTGGCAGCGCGATGTTGCCGAAGTTGGTATATTGATCGCCCGCGCCGATATACGCAGTGGCAAGGGTATCATCCGACATATGACCACACACTTCGATGGTATTGATGGTTGAGTCAGCATCCAGTTGAAATTGGTGCGAGATATGATTACGCCAATACCCAAGTCCGGTGTCAACACTTTCCCAGTCATCGTTCGCGTTGAAGGTGATCCCATCCAGACCGACCCAGCCCAAGGGGTCCTGGTTTGCCACAAAATCAAACGGATGGCTCCAGCGCGGGGGAAACGGATCGATGCCTGTACCGGTTACAATGACACTGGTAATGGTCAGGATAATGTTTGGATGGGTATCTAAGGTAACATCGACAATATTGGTACCAGCCCCGCTGAAAGAAAGGGGGTTGCCAGGGTAACAAAAGTCCTCATTGGGCGGCAGCGCGATGTCACCATTGTTTGCATATTGATCGCCCGCCCCGATATACGCAGTGGCGAGAGTATCGTCCGCCATATAACCACACACTTCGATGGTATTGATGGCTGAATCACCATCCAGCACAAAGTCGCGCGAGATGTGATTGCGCCAATACCCAAGTCCGGTATCGACACTTTCCCAATCATGGTTCGCCCCATCATAGGACACCCCATCCAGGCCAATCCATCCCTGAGGACCGTTGTTGACAAAATTAAATGGATGGCTCCAGTAAGCTTGAAAAGGATCGATACCTGTCCCGGTTACCAGGATACTGGTGATCGTTAGGGTAATATTTGGATGGGTATCCAAGATAACATCGACAGTATTGGCACCCGCCGCACTGAATGAAATAGCGTCACCAGAGTAACAATAATTAGCATTGGCTGATAGCGTGATGTCACCATTAATTGTATATTGATCGCCCGCCTTGATGTAAGCGCTGGCGAGAGTATCGTCCGGCATATGACCACATACTTCGATGGTATTGATGGCTGAATCACCATCCAGCACAAAGTCGCGCCAGATGTGGATACGCGAATACCCTCCTCGGTTTACACTTTCCCAATCATGGTTCGCCCCGACATAGGACACCCCATTGCCGAACCACCCTTGAGTGCCATTGGTGACAAAATTAAATGGATGGGTCCAAGGTTGAACAGATAGACTCTTAACACCAGCGTGCAGTGAGGTAGGGGTGCTGGTCGGAGTAGATGTACGGGTCGCCGTTACGAGATTGAGTGGAATACGTGTGCCGGGGCTAGCAATGAGTGTGCGCGTTGCCGATGGACAAGGACCACTCACCGGTGAGGCTACGGTTGCAGCGGAAGGCTGAGGGATATTTTGCGGAACAAAGGTGGGTGCCAGCTTACCGCTAAGCGTGGCACAAGATGTTGGAGTTGGCTGGTCAGCGCCAATCGCTATTTTGGGCGAAATGGAAAGAATTACCCCCCCCCATTACAAATGATACGAATATTAATATTACAGTGGCTATGCGACGGGAGAAATTTGTGGCTGGCATGATAATCTCTTTGGTAGCTAGCTGTTATTCTCCTTAGTATACGCGATCATTGCGATTTCGTTGATTAGCGTAGGGCAATCGTATGGATGTTAAAATTGAATTAACTATTCCTCGCCCAGATACGCCTTCCGTACGACCTCGCTATTTTGCAGCACTTCGGCAGTATCGTGCAGCACAATCTGACCCGTTTGCAAGATATAGCCTCGGTCAGCTACTTGCAGCGCGAGACGGGCGTTTTGCTCCACCAACAGGATCGTTGTGCCTTTGCTGTGCAGTTCGCGGATAATGTCGAAGATGCTATCGACCAGCACAGGCGCTAACCCCATCGACGGTTCATCCAGCAGCAGCAGACGCGGGTTAAGGGTTAGGCCGCGTGCCATCGCTAACATCTGCTGTTCACCGCCGGAAAGAGTCCCGCCTAACTGATGCAAGCGTTCCTTGAGGCGCGGAAACAGGATAAACGTCGCCTCGATGCGCTGTTCGACCTCACGGCGCGGCACGGTAAACGCGCCGACTTCCAGATTCTCGCGGACGGTCATCTCCGGGAAAATGCGGCGACCTTCAGGCACATGCCCTATCCCAAGCTGAGTGATCTCGTGCGGCGGCATGTTGTTCAGGGCTTTGCCATCTAGCGTGACCGTTCCGGTACGAGGTCGTGCCAACCCGCTGATCGTGCGGAGTGTGGTACTTTTGCCCGCACCATTCGCGCCGATCAGCGTGACGACTTCGCCCTCGTTGACTTCGAGCGAAATGCCCTTGAGCGCGTGGATGTGTCCGTAGTAAGTGTGTACATTTTCGAGTTCGAGTAGCGCCATGATTTATTTGTCTCCGGCGCTGCCAGCACTGCCGCGCCCCAAGTATGCTTCCACCACACGCGGATTTTGTCGGACGGTTAGCGGGTCGCCCTCAGCGATCTTCTGTCCATAGTCGAGTACCGTGATCCGCTCCGAGATGCCCATCACGACTCGCATGTCATGTTCGATGAGCAGTACGGTAATGCCAAGTTCGTCACGCACACGGCGGAACAAGCCCATCGCCTCGACACTTTCCTGCGGATTCATACCTGCGGTAGGTTCATCCAGCAAGATCAACTTGGGGTCACTTGCCAGCGCCCGCCCGATCTCCAGCCGCCGTTGATCGCCATACGGCAGATTGCGTGAGATTTCGTTGGCCTTGTCGGTTAGGCTGATAAAATCGAGGATCTGGCCTGCTTTGCGACGCACTTCAACTTCCTGACTGCCAAAGCGCGGCAGTCGGAATATCGTGTCGATCAAGTTCACGCGCAGCCGGGAGTGCATCCCGACCATAATATTTTCGAGGACGGTCATGTCGTTGAACAAGCGAATATTCTGGAAGGTGCGCGAGATCCCCGCCGCGTTGATCTGGTCGGGACTCAGGCCAACTAAGCTCTTGCCGTTGAAGGTCAAAGTGCCGCTGGTCGGTTTATAGATCCCGGTCAGGATGTTGAAGAAGGTAGTCTTTCCCGCCCCATTTGGGCCAATGATCGCGTCAATGCTGCGTGGTTCTTGTACGTAGTCCACGCCCTGCACCGCTGTCAGCCCGCCGAACTTTTTAACAATCCCTTTCGCCTCAAGCAGCATTGTTCGGGTCCTCAGTGATAAATGGTCCTTCGGGTTCTACGTCGCTTCTGGGCAGTGCCTCATCTTTGGCTTTGCCCATCTGCTCGTCGATCTCCAACTTGCGGCGGCTGGCAGGCAGAATACCCGCAGGGCGGTAGATCATCATTAACACGAGCAGAATCCCGAAGACAAACCGTTGATATTTAGCGGGTTCAAGCTGGCTGGGGATGCTCTTGAAGAAGTTTTGGACGCTCGCACTGACTTCGTTGCTGTTCTTGAAGCTGTTGAGCAGCAGCGATAGGTTTGGCAGAATTTGCAAGTTGAGCAGAGTCACGGCGACAGCCCCCAACACGACCCCACGAATACTGCCCATGCCGCCCACAATGACGATGACCAGAATAAAAATCGACTGGTTAAAGCTGAAGCTTTCAGGGCTGACAAACGTTTGCTTGGCAGCGTAGATCACGCCCATTGCCCCGGCGAATGACGCGCCTGTCGCGAAGGCCAACAGTTTCATACGAACCAGCGGTACACCCATCGCTCGTGCCGCAATTTCATCCTCGCGGATGGCTGTCCAAGCTCTACCAATTGGTGAGTTGTCGAGCCGTGCTGCGATCAGCGCCGCGATCAGACCGATGAACAGCACTAGAAAGTAGAAGAAGAATTGGTACGTGATGCCCTCTATATTGCCAATTTTGATACCTAACAGATTGGCAATGCCGCCCACTGCATCAAAGACAAACTGTGGCAGCGGCGGTGAGGCAATGCCCGACAAGCCTTGTGCGCCGTTGGTGATGTTGATCGTGATCGTCGGATCACTGGAGATATTGCTTAGGTTGCTCACTAGCACCCGGATCATTTCACCGAAGCCAAGGGTCACGATAGCCAGATAGTCACCCTTGAGGCGCAGGACAGGTAGTCCTAGCAAGATCCCAGCAATGGCAGCCAGTGCGATACCGCCGAATAGAAATAGATAGAATGATTCGGGCGTAGTTACCGCATGGATCTGGTTGATATAGGTATCGCCTTCTTTCGAGGCGAAGATCCCCCACAGGTACGCGCCGACAGCAAAGAACGCGATATAGCCTAAGTCTAGCAGTCCGGCAAAGCCGACCACAATATTCAAGCCCATGGCCATTGCCGCGAAAATGCCGATCTGAACCGCCAGTTCAAGGTAGAAGCTGTCTTTCAGCCCTAAATAGGGGATGATCAGCAAAATGACGACAAGCACCAACAGCAGCTTGATGCGGGTGGGTATCTTGAGGGCAAAGACAATGAATGGCGAGACTGCCAACATTGGGAAAGCAATCGATGACCAGAACGGGAACAGGAGTTGTTGGCGAGTGATGATTAACAGAATGCCTGTCGCGATGGCGATAAAGAGCACGCCAGCAATGACGGGCTGTCGCACGGCGAGGCTCTGGACTGGATTTAGTGGACGAGGTTGTTCTTGAGTTGCCATAGGATTTTTTAAACCTTCTCGTCTACTTTCTTACCGAGCAAGCCAGCCGGTCTAAAGATCAAGATCAGGATGAGAATCGCAAAGGCAAAGATGTCGCTGTACCCACTGCCTAGTGCCGGGAAGTATGGCAGTAATGAGGAAAAGAACGCTTCGAGCAAGCCTAGCAGAATGCCACCCAACAGCGCTCCGGTTACATTGCCGATCCCGCCTAGTACCGCTGCTGTAAACGCTTTGAGGCCGGGGATAAAGCCAATGTATGGGGTAATCTTGCCTGTCTTGAGGCCGAACAATACCCCTGCCGCACCACCTAACGCACCACCCACCAGAAAGGTTAGGGAGATCATCAGGTTGACATTGATACCCATCAAGGAGGCGGTACCCTGATCTTGCGAGACGGCGCGAATACCCTTACCGAGCTTCGTTCCGTTCACAAAATAATTTAAACCAATTAACATTAAAATGGCACTAATTATCACGATGACCGAATTCATGTTGATGCTGGTGGCAACCGGCACCATCTCACCGTTCCAGAGTATTTGGGTGTTGATGAGTGGGAACCGCACATTACTCAGCAATGGTACGTCGCTAGTGGGGTAGGAGAGATTGAACTGGTTGCGCGCCAGCGCTTCGATTGCCCGAACGAAGTCTTGCAGGAAGAACGACACACCAATTGCCGAGATCAACGGAACCAACCGGGGCGCGTTACGCAGTGGCTTGTAGGCCAGCCGTTCAATCGCAACCGCGAGCAACCCACAGATTACCATCGAGGTCAGCAACATCGCCAGAATTAATAGCACGGGTGACATCGTTTGTAGCTGCTTGGCAGAACTAAAGAACTGCATCACTTCGTAGCCAACCACACCGCCGACCATGAAAACTTCGCTGTGGGCAAAGTTCACAAACTTCAGCACGCCGTAGACCAACGTATAACCGAGGGCAATCATGGCGTACACAAAGCCAATCGTAATACCATCGACCAGCATATTGGGTAATTGGGTGATGACCTGCCGCAGCAGATCGATATTCGGATATGTTTTGAGGGCCGAAATCCCGTGCCAGGGGGTACGCAAGACAAACCCGATGGTCAACGCCAACGCCGACATAATAAGTGCAGAAAGTACAATAAATAAGGCTATTTGTCCAAGCGGCCTCAAGACATAAAGCAAAGTCCAGTTAGCGGCGCGCTGCCAAGCTGACATAGGTGGGACTCCTTGCCCTGACGAGTGATCTTGATGGATTAGTCCTGATGACAGTGGGGGAGGCTTATGCCTCCCCCAGTTAACGATACATGTATCGTTGCGAGTCCGTAACCGCGTCGAACCTACTTGGCCATGGTGGCTTCCGTAGTAGCCGCCATCATCGCATCGGGCGTAGCCGCCGCCATCATTGCCTTAGAAAGTGGGGATGGCGCTTGCAGTACGGTCAGGGTTTCTTTACCGCCCTTGTCATACTTCTCTACATCCGACGAAGTGATCTTGACGGTGTAGTAGGAGGCTACTTCAGGGTCGCCATTGGCATCGAAGGTGATGGTGCCAATGATGGTCTTGAAGTCTTTGGTAGCACGGATTGCCGCAGCAACTTGCTTGCGGGTAGGCAGTGCGCCGCCGTTGTCCTTGATCGCCTGAGCGATACCAGCCAACGCGATCTGCGTGGCGGAATAGGCTTCGGGCGAGTAGGTCTCAACGATGTCGGTCTTGAAAGCAGCCTTGTAGTCGGTGATGAACTGCTTGGCATCTGGGAACAACGAGGCGGGGCCCGCTGTTGTCGTGAAGATGGTGCCGATGATTGCATCACCAGCCAGCTTGGGCAGGTCAGAGCTATCCAGACCATCTGCGCCGAGGAACTGGGACTTGATGCCCTTTTCACGCGCTTGCTTGATCAGTGGGCCAGCTTTGTCGTAGATACCACCGTAGTAGATCACGTCGGGGCTTTGGGCAGCAATTGGGGTCAGGATCGCGTCGAAGTTCGAGGCTTCTTCGGTCTGGGTCACACCCAGAACGGTTAGGCCGAGTTCTTTGGCGTGATCGGTGAAAGCCTGCGCCACACCGTCACCATAGGCGGTTTTGTCGCTGATGACATAGACTGTCTTGGCACTCAGGTCTTTGGCTGCATAGTCAGCGCCGACTGGCCCTTGAATGTCGTCACGTCCGCAAACGCGGTTGGTAACGAGGTGGGTGCTGTCGCGGTCAGTGACCTTCGGGTTGGTGTTGGCGGGAGAGATCATGGCGAGGTCTGACTTGGCATAGACTTCTGACGAGGGGATCGCCACACCAGAGTTCAGGTGACCGATAACGGCCAAAATCGATGCATCGTTGACAATGTTTTGGGCATTGGCAACACCAACATCTGGGGTTGCTTGGTCGTCGAACGGTACGTATTCAACCTTGAAGCCCAAGTCTTCAATGGGTTTCTTGAGCTGCTGAATTGCCAGATCAGTACCGTTACGGATGGCAGTACCGAGTACCGACTGAGGGCCAGACAACGGACTCTGTGAGGCGATCTTGATCGTCTCGCCAGCTGCTTGAACGTGTGTATTGACCGCACCCAAGCCTTGAGCCATCATCGCGACGATGACAGCGAGTACAATGATTCTAAATGACTTCATTCCTATCTCTCCTGTGAAATAGTCTAAACAACCTTTGCAAAACAAAAATGCTGTCCAAAACGGATGAACTCTGGGTACAGACATCCACCGATGGAGCAGCCCGATCGGTCGCCGTAAAACATAGCGACACGGCTGAAGTCACTCTTTAGCTGTCCACATCGGTTGCCAAGCCTGACACGAGGTTACAGTTACTTTTCCTGATACCCAAATGCCTAAGTACTTCTAAATGTCCGGCAACTTGCGTGTTTACCAAAGATTACCCTGACCTCATTGGGATTGCAGCAACATTATATCGGGCTTTTTTTTGTGCGCTAGACCTGTTGTTAAATAGTTGTAAAAGTTACCTAACGGGGATTAAACGCGAGAGGACGTAAAAGTTGCGCCGATGGTTATCTGCGCGGTCAGTGATAAAGTCGACCACTGCGTAACCATTGGCAAAATACTGCGTAAAAATGGCGGCAGTCTGTGAACGCCATGCCTGCGCTACCGCTAGCGACATCGACTTGAGCGCCTGAAATTCTGACGGAATCTCGACCAGCAGGGTATCAGCAGTCAAGTCCAACTGGCTGGCGAGAGGGCGTAACGCGCCTTGTTCGTCAAGCTGAGTCTGGTTGACCACTTGTGCGCCCTGTGCAATAAGCGAGCTATGGCTGGGGCGTTCGCGCTGGCCTGCGACACTCTGGCGCACATGCGAACTATCGATCCACCATTCAACCCCAAAGCGGTCGGTAGGTAGGCCACTGTTGATCGAATCTGCCATGCTGCTGCCATATAGGTCTGGATAGTAGTGGTGAACGATGCCCCCCAGTTTGGCAATATTCAGCGAAGCGTTGACTCCTTCCAGCGGGTCAAACGTCCACGTAACCAGATCCAATCCTTGACGCAGGACATACTCGCGCTGGAACAGCTTGAGCGCTTGCCCAACGTTCTGGCGGCGAACCTCTGGCATAATGCCCATCAGGTGTGAACAATGTTTATACTTGCCTTCTAGGGTCAGGCCAATGAAGCCGAACAACAGGCCAACCATCTGCTGTGCGCCAAGAAAAGCTGCCGCCACCAATCCACCATTCTTTTGGGCGGTCAGCAACACATGCAGCGGGATCACCTGAGTCAGATCGTTCATCGTCCAGATCTCGCTCTGCACCGATTCGGCGCGTTGAAAGTCTTCAATGGTCGATAAGGCACGCACGGTAAGGCGTTGATCAGTTGTAAGCGTATCGGAAGTAGGCATAGGGATTATTCAATATTTGGGATTTGAGGCGGCAAGCCATGTCCAGAAAACGTTTGGCAATTTTACTTTGCCATCGGCCTTTCGCCTAGGAACCAAACAAAGGCAAGCTGTTTGTGAGTGTTGATAGACTTAACAAATCGACTTAACAATCTGAACAAAGGGCTGACGATAGGTCGGTTTGTGTGATAATCTTGACCAATAGTCAGGGCGCAAGTAAACTGTCTACATTGTGTAATCTGTGTCATTACGTTTATGTGCCTTCATCGGAGGTTTGGATGATTCAAAAGCGATACCGTGTCCGTTTGGGTCTGTGGACAATCGGCGCACTCCTCATGGTTCTGGCGATAGTGTGGGGGACGGCGCTACCGACCCAAGCCGCTAGCCCGAACACTATTATGCAGTTGGCTCCCTCCGCCAAGATTAGTGCCTCTCGGTCTGTCATCTTGGCGGGACCGGGGCGCGGCTTCTGGTCAGTGGGCGCACTGCGGCGGGGCGAAGTGGTACCGATCAATGGCGTGAGCGCGGATCGCCAATGGTGGTACGTGAATACCGTTTTCGGCAAAGGGTTTGTTCCGGTGCTGGATGTTACCGCCTCGAATGCAGATGGCGTGACAGTCCCGACCCTTGACCCAATTGGAACCGTGCCGTCGGGGCGTGTAACCGTGCGAACCAGTCCCGGCTTTGAGGCAGCGGCAGTTAGTTCCCTGAGTGTTGGGTCGCAGTTCTATGTCATCGGCACACGCCCTGACGGTCAATGGATTGAGATCCGGTATCGCTTTGGCAAAGGCTGGGTTCGCACAGCGCTCACTTCGCTGGCGCAACCGGGCAGCACTGCCGGAGTCACCGCTTCTGTGACCGTCGGCGATCCGCGTGTCATCGTCAATGCTGGTGCGCTCAACGTTCGCAGCGGCCCTAGCAATCTGTTCAAGTCGCTAGGTACGGTTCCCGGTGGTACGGTGATGAAGATCATCGGCAGGAGCAATGATGGCTTTTGGCTGGAAGTAGTCAGTCCATTTGGTGATGGCTGGGTCAACGCCAACCATGTGATCACGCGAGATTACTTCGGTAGCCCCGCTACAAAATAACTGAATAACTTATCTTATGCCGCCCTCACCCTAAGTCCCTCTCCCAAAGGAGAGGGACTTTCCAGACCAGTGTTTGTCTCCCCTCGCCCTGCGGGCGAGGGGGCGAGGGCAAGTTTACATAAAAACAACTCCTGCGTAAGGTGACTTAATTAAGGTGGTCTATAGAATTTATGACGCAATCACAGATTAAAATCGGTGTCTTGACAATTTTGGTTGGCCCTTTTACAGACATGGGTAAGGATGGGTTACGTGGTGTTAAACAGGCTGTAGCGGAATTTGGCGGGGCAATTGGCGATAAGCCAATTATCTTGACGGTAGAAAGTACCAATGCAGTTCCAGATGCGGCTTCAGATGCAGCGCAGACTTTGATTGAGCAACAGCATGTCGATTTTATTGTTGGCCCCCTTTCTGGTAATGAAGGCATCGCTGTCCGCGAATATGCTAAGACTCAGCCTCACAAAGTATTTTTGAACGGCAACGCTGGCGCACAGGACATTACGCTACGCAACTCAGCTCCGAATTTCTTCAGCTTCTCAACTAATGGTGTTCAGTGGATGGCAGGTCTAGGAACTTATGCCTACCAGACACTTGGCTACCGACGAGTTGTCACTTTGGCTGAAAATTATTCATATCCACATGGGCAAGTGGGCGGTTTTATGATCGAGTTCTGTCGGGCAGGTGGTCGAGTAGCTAAGAAATTCTGGGTTGCTTTGGGAACTTCTGACTTTAGTGAGATCATCGCGGCATTACCAAAAGACATCGACGCGATTTTTACGGCGCTTGCTGGGGGGGATGCTGTAAAGTTTCTGGCGCAATATGCCCAAGCTGGCAAGACTGCGCCTGTTTTAGCTGGAACGAGCACCGCTGACCAAACCATATTGAATGTCAAAGGGAAATTATCCGAGCAAGTCATCGGCGTGGTTTCAGCCGGGCCAACTGCCGATGATAATCCTGCTCCTGCGTGGCAAAACTTCGTGACGGCCTACCGCAATTCATCCTCTGATGCTTTGCCTTTCCCTTCATTGGTAGCCTATAACTATTATGTAAATACGAAGGCTGCGTTGCTTGCCTTGCGTGACGCTGATTGTGATCTGTCAAACGACCAAGTACGATTCAAGCAAGCATTAACAAATCTTGAATTTGAATCACCGACTGGCCCTATAAAACTAGATCACAATCGGCAGGCTATCGGGAATATTTTTATCACTGTTGTGGATAAGCAAGATGATGGAACGTTATACACTCGGCTCATTAAGACCGTTCCGAACGTGAATCAGACTTTAGGCATTCCTGAAGATGAGTATCTCCAGTTAGGCAAATTAACTGCCGATAATCCAACGTGTCCGTAACGACTTGTTTGTGTTGTCGCATTATCCGATTTTTGCATTGTGCTGACCATTATGCCGCCAAGGTATAAGTGTCCAATCTCCGGATTATTTAAAATGTCCTGATTCGTTCCTACCAAACGCACTTGACCACTTTTCGTGACTATCCCGCGCATGGCGACTCCTAGGCCAGTGCTTACGTTTTGCTCGACGAATAAAATAGTTCTCCCCGTTTGTGCGTGAGAGTTTTGACTCACTCAGCCGCTTCTTGATATTTTCTCTTACAGAAAGGTTTGGAAATAATCCATTTCTTGATTACTATCCGCAAGAATGTTCAATTAGATTGAACAACAAGCATGATAGCAATATTTGTTATAATAGGATTGAATTCTATCTATCCATTCTATTTATAGAATGTAGTTGCCAACAAGAGTAGGTCAAGGAAAATGCCCTCAATGAACTTCGATCATGTACGTGCTATTGGTGAAAAACTTCGAACAATCCGCCAGAGCCGTCACATGAGCTTACGTGAGCTAGCCACAAGTGCCGAGATGAGCGCCAGTATGTTGAGCCAAATCGAGACTGGCAAAGCCTATCCCTCTGTGCGCTCACTCTACAATATTGCTGAAGCACTTGAGGTACCCGTTGACTATTTTTTCCCCGATGAAGATAACGACGACTCTTTACCTGTCGAAGCGGGTCTTATCGCCGCCGCTGAGTTGACGGCAAGCGAGATGCGTGAGGTTCAAGTTGGACGTGCAGGGGGGGAGATGGACATGGAACTTATGCCTAATAAGCATTTACCTACGCTCATCGTCCACACCGATGCCCGTCCGAAGATTGAACTCAAGGGTGGCGTGATATGGTCACGCCTCACTGCGTTTGCCGAACCGGATACGGAATTCCTTGAAATTACTTATGTACCGGGGGCGAGTTCCGATGCTCACATGTCTCACCACGAGGGTCGGGAATTTGGTTTTATTCTTGAGGGAGAATTAGTGCTGGAACTTGGGTTCGAGCTTTATACGTTAGATTGTGGCGATAGCATTATCTTTGACTCCATGACTCCGCATCGCCTTAGCAATAAGAGTGACAAACAAATGCGGGCATTGTGGGTCGTGTTAAATCGAGCCTCATAGTTAGATTGACGGCTGAAAGTGTGCAAGCACTTGAGCCTTCTGTCCACCTGAAAACCGCACTATTCAACCATATTGAACATCATACGCCAACCGAATCAGCATATCAAGTAATATTAAACAAGTCTAGTTTACCAAAACACAGCTTATCATTAGCGAGGTAGGCTTATTTTGCAATCCTGTTTGCAATCCCGATTGCAATCCTAATTGACAAAAGAGCCATTTGGAGATAGATTGTTAAATGGAATTGAACGTTAGGTTTTGTCTATTGGTTTTGATTTTGATGACTAGAGCTATAAATTGTTTGGCATTTTAACAAAGTTAACATAAGTGCGATTCTTGCAAAAGCAGACTATTACTGAAAATTTTTTACTGGGGAGCCATATAAATGACCAAGCTTGGATTTATTGGGCTAGGTACCTTGGGCGGTCGCATTGCCAAGCGCTTGCTTGATGCTGGGTATCAGGTGGCAGGGTATAACCGCACACGAGCTAAAGCCGATGCGCTGACTCAGGCAGGCTTGCAACTGTATGATACGCCTCGCGAAGTTGTCCAGAACGCCGATATTACCTTCAGTATGGTGAGTGACACTGCCGCCTTGCTGTCGATAACTGACGGGGCAGATGGCGTATTGGCGGGCCTCGGTGTCGGAAAAATTTATGTGGATATGAGCACTGTCAGCCCACAATTGATCCGTGAGCTGGCGCAGCGTGTAACTAAGACTGGGGGGCATATGTTGGAAGCCCCGGTTTCAGGCAGTGTTCCAGCGGTTGAGGCTGGCACGCTCGTTTTTTATGTGGGTGGCGATGCCGATGTTTTAGAGGAAGTGCGTCCAGTTTTTGAAAAATTGGGACAGAAGATCATCCATATGGGTGCCAATGGGCAAGGAGTCACGACCAAAATCGCCATCAATCTGAGTATGCCCATCCAACTCATTGCCCTATTTGAAGGGGTGCTGCTTGCCGAACGCAGTGGCATACCACGTCAAGCGGCGCTCGATGCACTGCTAAACAGCGTTATTGCGTCTACCGCGATGAAATACCGCGCACCACTCATTTTAAACATGCCCGATGAGGTCTGGTTCAATGTGGCGATGATGCAAAAGGACATCCAACTGGCGCTGGATTTGGGCAAGGAAGTCGGGGTTCCGTTGCAAACGGTTCAACTGTCCCACGAGGTTCTGACACAGGCCATAGCGATGGGGTATACCGATCAGGATTTCGCGGCGCTTTTTAAGGTGCAAGCTTATATGGCAGGACAAGAAGCATAATGGAAACAATAGATCGCGAAGAATTGCTCCACATGTACGAGCAGATGTTCAAAATCCGCACGTTTGAAGAGCATGTCAATGAACTTTATATGAGCGCTAAAATGCCGGGTCTGGCCCATTTATATATTGGTGAGGAAGCAGTAGCCGTCGGGGTATGTGAAGCGCTCCATCGGGATGATTACATCACCAGCACGCATCGGGGGCACGGTCACTGTTTGGCGAAAGGTGCTTCCGTAGACAAGATGTTTTGTGAACTGCTCGGCAAAGAAGCAGGCTACTGTCACGGTAAGGGCGGTTCGATGCATATTGCCGATCAAGAGACTGGCAATTTGGGCGCGAATGCGATTGTGGCTGGAAGCGCCGCGATTGCCACCGGGGCAGCTTTTTCCAGCAAGCGACTGCGTAATGGGCGGGTCGCGGTGTGCTTTTTTGGCGAGGGAGCGCTCGGTCAGGGGGTACTCTACGAGTCGATGAACATGGCTCAGTTATGGAAACTGCCCGTTGTCTATGTCTGCGAGAACAACCTATACAACGAATACACCCATCACTCGGAATCGACGGCGGGCAGCATGACTGCCCGTGCCGAAGCATTCGGCATCATGACCGTTGAAGTGGACGGGCAAAATGTGCGTGAGGTCTATGAAAGTGCTCACCAGTTGATTGAACGGGCACGACAAGGCGAAGGGCCGGGCTTTATTTTGTGCCGCACCTATCGCTATCTGGGTCATCACGTGGGCGACATTAATCGCGCCTATTATCGATCCCCCGACGAGGAGAAATTATGGAAAGCCGAGCGCGACCCGCTTAAAACGCTTGAAACATGGCTCCTTGCCAACCAGATGGCGGACTCTGGTATCTTTGACCAGATTCAAAAGAGTGTCGAATCAGAGGTCGAAGCCGCTGTTGAATACGCACTCAATGCGCCATATCCCAAGCCGGAAGAGGTGAGCCAGCATGTCTACGTTTGAGATAAAAGAGCGCGAGCTAACTTTTGGCGAAGCGATCAAAGAGGCGTTGGCGGAAGAACTGCGCCGCGATCCGCTTGTGTTCATCATCGGTGAGGATGTTGCCGAAGCTGGAACAACCTTCAAGGTGTTGGATGGGTTAGTACAAGAATTTGGCCCAGATCGGATCATTGACTCGCCCATTTCCGAGCCGGGAATTACAGGGCTTGCCGTTGGTGCGGCGATGACTGGCTTACGTCCAGTAGTAGACATTATGTTCGGCGATTTTCTTGGGCTGATCCTCGATCAGGTCGTGAATCAAGCTGCCAAGATTCATTATATGTCGGGCGGCAAGCTCAAAGTGCCGATGGTCTTGCGGACAACGATGGGTGCAGGCCGCCGATCAGCCGCACAGCATTCGCAATCGCTTCATGCGTGGCTCAGTCACATTCCCGGCCTCAAGGTGGTCATTCCTTCTACGCCGTATGACGCTAAAGGACTGATGAAAAGCGCGATTCGCGACGACAATCCAGTCGCCATCTTTGAAGACAAGATGATGTACAAGATCATCAAAGGGCCTGTCCCCGAAGGCGAATATACCATTCCGCTAGGGGTAGCCGATGTTAAGCGGCCCGGTGAAGACATTACCATTGTAGCGACCAGCAGTATGGTGCATGTCGCGCTGGAAGCGGCGGCGATGCTCAGTGAGATAGGTATCAGTGCGGAAGTTATCGATCCGCGCACGCTCGTTCCGCTGGATAAACAAGCGTTGATCAATTCAGCCAAGAAAACGTCACGGGCTATTGTCGTCGATGAAGGCTATGAACAGTACGGCGTAACGGCTGAACTGGCCTCCGTTATTGCTGACGGTGCGTTCTATTACCTTGATGCACCCGTTAAACGCATCGGTGCGATGAACGTCCCGATTCCGTTCTCACCTGCACTCGAAGACTTGACTATCCCGAACGCCACGGTGGTATGCGAGATGGCAAAGTCGTTATGTGGAAAAAACTGATTTATTAAACTGGAGACTGCAATGAAACTTAGAAGCTACGGCACGATGGAGGTCGATTGGGAAGAGCGCGTTGATTACGAACGACTACGCACTGAGCGTCTTACCCGTATTAAGAAGCTGCTCAAAGAATCCGAGATAGGCTCGTTGTTATGTTTCGATATGAACAACATCCGCTATATCACGAATACCACGATTGGAACGTGGGCCATTGATAAATTGGGGCGTTTCTGCCTGTTGCCGCAGGACGATGATCCTATCAACTGGGATTTTGGCTCCGCAGCGAAACACCATACCTTACATGCGCCGTGGCTTGGCGAAGGCCGTTCGCGGGCGGGGATCTCGACTCTGCGTGGTGCGATGCCGCCCGGCGCACATCGTGCCGAAGATGTCGCCAGAAAAATTCGGATTGAGCTAGAAGAACGTGGCCTACATAAAGCGCCAGTTGGGGTCGATGTGGTTGAGCCGCCTGTCATGTTTGCCTTGCAAAAAGAGGGCCTGACCATCGTCGATGGTCAGCAGTTGATGCAAGATGTCCGGGCGATCAAAACACAGGACGAAATTACGCTGCTCAACATGGCGTGCATGATGGTTGATGCTGCCTACGAAGAACTGTATCGCTTTATGAAACCGGGTGTACGCGAGAACGAATGCGTAGCACTCGTCAATAAAGTGTTGTACGAGCTTGGCTCTGAACATGTTGAGGGGGTCAACGCTATTTCGGGCGAACGGTGCAGTCCGCATCCACATATTTTCAGTGACCGTATGCTGCGCCCCGGCGACCCAGCTTTCTACGATATTTTGCACAGCTATATGGGTTATCGCACTTGCTACTATCGCACCTTTGCTGTAGGTAGTGCCTCCCAGTCCCAAGTCGATGCTTACAAACGCTGCCGATACTACCTTGATGCTGCTATCAACGCGATAAAGCCGGGTGTAACTACCGCCGATGTTGTTCAACTGTGGCCCAAAGCCGAAGAATTCGGGTTCCCCAATGAAGAATCCTGTTTCGCGCTTCAGTATGGTCATGGGGTTGGGCTGGCGATCTGGGAGAAGCCTGTCTTCAGCCGCCTTGTCTCATTTGAAAGCCCACAAGTGATCGAAGAAGGCATGGTTTTTGCGCTGGAAACCTATTGGCCTGCCTCGGATGGCTGGTCGGCGGCGCGTATCGAGGAACAGTTGGTTGTGACCAAAGACGGCTGCGAAGTCATGACCCGTTTTCCTGCTGAGGAGTTGATGGTCGCGGGGGTAAAGTACTACACTGCCACTGGACCACTGCCTAACACCCGCGAGACAGAATCGCACAAGAATATCGATTACACCAATGTTACCTACGGCGGCGCTGGGCTACCCTGATTAAAGTAGATGGGGGTTGGATGTGGCAAAAGAAGTAGTCATGCCCGCGTTGGGCATGTCCCAAGATACCGGGACGCTCATCCAGTGGTTCAAAGCGCCGGGGGATACAGTCACCAAAGGCGAACCGCTGATGGAGATCGAGACTGATAAGGCGACGGTTGAAATCGAAGCGCCTGCTAGCGGCGTTCTATCGAATGTGACGGCTCAACAAGGCGACGTAGTTCCTGTTGGGCAGACCATTGCACTGATCGTAGCTATTGGTGAAGCTACTGCTAAGGAACCTGCCACGCTTGCCCCTCTCAATGTAACGCCCGTCGCCCGTCGGGTTGCTGCCGAGCATAACCTTGACTTGATGCAAGTGAAGCCGCAGGGTGGGCGGATACAGAAAGAAGATGTGTTAGCGTATCTGACTGCCCAAAGTAAAGGGGCGAGCAATGGTCGGATATTGGCTTCCCCTAAAGCACGACGGTTGGCACAAGAGCAGGGACTTGAACTCACTGCACTGCGCGGCAGTGGGCCGGATGGTGCGGTGTTGTCAGCGGATGTCGTGGTAATAGCGGCTGTCTCGGCTCGACAATCCGTAGCAGATCCTGCAAAAACTAGCGATACAGTTGTTTCTGCCCCAGAAACATTGGAAGTCAGCCGCTTATGGCGGGTGATGGTGGATCGGATCTCGCAGGCGTGGACGACTATCCCCCACTTTTACCTGCTTCGTGAAGTCAATGCTACACAATTAATGGCGTGGCTTGCCGATACCCGCACACGAGCCAGCGAGAAAATTACCTACACCGACCTACTGGTGAAATCGACAGCAGCAGCACTCCGCCAACATCCACGTTTGAATGCTTCATGGCAAAACAACTCGATTGTCCTTAATCGGGACATCAACATTGGTTTGGCAGTGGCGGTAGAAGATGGGCTTGTCGTCCCGGTGATTCGTCAGGCGGACGCTGCGGGGTTGAGTCAGCTTGCAGCACAGCGTATCGCACTCGTGGCTAAGGCACAGGCCAATAAACTGCTACCTCCTGATATTAGCGACGGCACTTTCACGATTAGCAACTTGGGCATGTACGGAGTCGATGCCTTTAACGCTATCGTTAACCCACCGCAAGCTGCAATTCTGGCGATCAGTCGCATTGCGGATCGGGTGGTGCCGCTGAACGGTCAACCCGCTGTTCAACCAATTATCAATTTGAGCCTGTCGTGCGATCATCGGGTGGTCGATGGCGCACGCGGCGCACAGTTCTTACAGACTTTAGCCGATCTCCTTGAGAATCCTATGCGATTATTGGACTGATATAGGGTAGAAGCGAGGCGAACATGCACTCTGTTTCAAAGATCGATGATGCTACGGCACAAACCCCAGAGGTTTACCAGAGCCATAGCACCGGATTCCGGCGAGTGGCCTATGTGGATCACAATGTGGGTTCAGTGCATATGGGCACAGGCATTTGCTATCTGGAAGAGTCCGGTGTCATTGAGCCACACATCCACTCCTTTGAGGAAACCTTCTATATCCTAGAAGGCAATGTTATCGCCTTAATCGGTGACGAAGCCTATACCCTAAAACCCGGCGATTTCGGCTTGATCAGCACTGGCGTGAAGCATGGTTGGCGCTTCACAGGCAACCAACCTGTCCGCTGGCTGGAAATGCAATCACCACAGCCGCGTCCCGCCGATTATGGTCGGGATACATTTTTCGTCGGGGGTGAGGTTCCTTACTATGCCGCCCCGCGAGACTCCGCCAAAGCTGCGACTAATATCCTTGGTCACTTTGATGAGGCGCAGTTGCCGCGTCCGGGTGCGCCATCGGAAATGGAAGGGTTCAACCCCACAACGGGAGTCGCGATCAAGATGTTTGTGGATCGTTCTTTTGGCGCGATCCACCAATCGTTGTTTCACATCCAATATATGGCAGGCGCAAAGATTGATCTGCACGATCATACTTTTGAAGAATCGTACTTAATCTTAAGCGGCGAAGTAGAAACCGAATGCGATGGGCAGGTCTATCGGTTGGGGCCGGGCAGCGTCGTCTGGACAGGTGTCGGCTGCCTACATCGTTTTGCGAATGTTAGCAGTGAGCCAGTGCGCTGGCTGGAAACGCAAGCGCCTTTACCACCCGCCAAAGAAGTGTTTAGGTTTGAGAAAGACTGGGCGCAGTACACCGTAAACGTATGATCAGTTTATGCGTCTGAGGGTTGCTGCTACGCCACAGGTAGCGACACAGCATAAGCAATTCTGAAACTGCTGATGTTATTGCGGCTTATGGTATGTTGCCTTAATCGTGAACTGCATTGCAGATTATTCGGCGCATCAAGATATGATCCACCGCACAATAGGCGACGTTCAGTCCCACTAGCATCAAGTTGAGGGGCGTTTTCAGGATCATTCAAACACCATTCCCATGTGTTGCCCACCATATCTAATGCACCACATGGGGCAGCTCCATCGGGAAATAGTCCGACTGAAATGGATCTTTGTAGGGCTGTTTCCCTAGAATTTGCACAGGTGCTAATCCAGTTCGCCCCCCAAGGATATTCATAGTCAGCACAATTTCCGGTTGCTGCCAGCATCCATTCGGATTCGGTTGGCAACCGTATTTCGTAATTGTCTCGGCGGATTGGCAATGAAGTGTCTACCGAAGCAGTCATCTCACTTTTAGAATTCAGCCAACGGCAAAATGCCATGGCATTAACCCATGCGATATTATCAGCAGGGGCATTGAGCGCTTCCGCAGTGTTTTTCCAGAGTTGTTTGCCAAACCCTAGCCCATTCCACCACTTGTCGTCCTGATACCCATCCGAGGCATCGAAGAACGCCTTGAATTGGGTGTGAGTAATAGGATATTGGGCAATGCTGAAAGGAGAGAGCGTACTCGCTGTCCCGTTGCCCAGACCACTATCAACGCTGCACCAGAGAATATCTGGTAGCCCCAGCCCATCCGCGCCCAAGCCAACACCGGGGCGCGGATCACCCAAAATTGATAGCACAGTACCTATATCGGCTCGCCGCTGCGGCGAGGTCGTTGAGCTCTTGATTTCCTGAAGCAGGTTGTCGATTGGGTTCAATTTTACGTGTGATTCCTAACATCGTAATATCATCAAACTGAACCGCATCACCCATGAAGTTACGCAACTCATTTTCCGCTCGATTCAGCAATTCGTTGGCAGAAGAAAATGGTGGTTGCAAAAGCCCCATAATGCCCGCTTCTTTGAACATTTTTCCAGCGGGATTGCGCGCATCCGTGACACCATCGGTGAAGGCAAACAGCGTATCACCAGGTTCCAACGCAACCACGTCAATTGCGAACTCGGCATCAGCGAACATCCCGACGGCGGGACCGGTTGGCTGTAGACGTTCCTTCACATTGCCGTTTGCATCAATAATCATAGGTGGGCAGTGTCCGCCATTGATATAGGTCAATAACCCTTTCTCTGGGTCAAGGACACCAAAGAATGTCGTCGCAAACATACTGAGTTCCGCATGATTAACAGCAACATAGTTATTGGTCAGTTTTATCGCATTTTCCAATGAATTCATGCCAGCCGAAGGCATCATCTTCTTTGCGGACATATTTCTCAATTTGCGAACCGAAATTTGATGGGTGTCCAACATATTCGACCAATCGACCTTGTAATTCTGCATGGCAAAGGCGCGGAGAAAACTACGAATGAGGGACATGAACAACGCAGCCCCTACGCCCTTGTCACAAACATCACCAATTATCAGGGCGATGCGATCCCCCGACATTTTGAAGACATCGTAGAAATCCCCAGCGACTTCCCGCGCTGCTTGCAGGTGCGTGCAAATTTCCCATCCCGGAACATTGGGATAGGTCGTAGGCAGAAACGCCCTTTGAATATCCCGCCCGATGCGAATATCGCTTTCGATTTTGGTCATCATGAGCTGCTGTTGGATCAACAGATAATTGGACAGCATGGTAGCGACATGCGAACACAACAGCTCGGTCACAACCAGCTTGGCGGGATCGAATGGAATAATGTGACCATGTGCATCATGGGCATTGAGGAGTTGCAGTACGCCGATAACTTCCTGTTTATGGTTCTTAAGTGGCACGGCAAGACAAGACACAGTTTGATAATTGTTGCGCTCGTCGAAGGCTCGCGCCGCTGAAAAATCGAAATTCTCAACCGCGTAAATATTCGGAATGCTGATAACCTCGCCACTCAAGGCGACGTAGGAAGCGACGTTGCTGTGGTTGGGCTGCTTGGTTTCCCGATCATACAATTGGAGTGGTGGAAAGGTAATAGGATTGCCAGACTTGCCGCCTAATGCGATTCCCAGTGAGTCTGTTAAGACAACGGCAAAGCGCAATATATCCTGTTCACGGATATAAACTGTGCCAGCATCAGCATTATGCATCGATTTGATTTCGGTCAAGGTGCGTTGCAAAAAGGCTTCGATATTGGTACCACTGGAAGATACGTCGTTGTCATCAGGGGCGATCACTCGGTTGATGCGCTCAGAAACTTCGCGCAATTGGCGAACACGCTCTTCCTGAATGTGATATTTGTGGATACTGCTCTTAATGCGTGTATCCAATAACTGAGCATTATAGGGTTCGCGGATATAGTCATCCGCCCCCAATTCGATACAGCGTACAATAGACTCACTATTAGCCACAGAGGAAATCATCAGGACAGGAATTTGCTGTAAGTCAGGCGATGATTTCATATAGGTCAGGACATCGTAGCCGCTTACCTTAGGAATATTGATCGCTAGCAGCACAAGGTCGAAGGTTTTCGTCGGCAGAATATCCAACGCGGCCTGACCGTCCTCGACAACAGTCAGCTTATAGCCTTGTCCACTGAGGTGATGGACTAACTCATTGCGGTTTTTTTCCGAGTCATCGACAATCAGTAGATGTGGCTCTGTTGGGGATTTTCTTTTCATCAATTCCGATAACTTGAAAAACCCCGTCCCTGACATACTGACAATTGGTGAACCCTTGGACGAATCATTCATTGGGAGGATGCTCCACTAGGCCGTTTCATTGTGAAACGATTAATATTGGAATTATTAAGATATTCATAATCCCACGCATCTACATTTTTCATTGCTAGGAATACGCCCAGCCCACCAATTGGACGTTCGTCAGGTGGAGCATCAAAATTGGTTGGCAACTGGTGCTGATGTGGATTGAATGCAACAGCGGTATCTTCTAGGGTTAGGATAAGTTTGTCAGTATCGATGAGGGTACTGAGTTTAACGATGCCTTGCAATCCGGCACGACCATATCCATAGTTAATAATATTGGTTGCCACTTCGTCGATGGCGAGACGCAAGCGGTTGGCTGCTTGTTTGTCAAGGCTAGCGGCTTGCGATGCAGTCATTACGTAGCTTCGGATAGTGCTCAGAGAATCGCTTAGTTTGTTAGGATCACCACTGATTTCGATTGAGGCGACAGGTTGACTATTCATAAATGTATCTCAGTAAGGTTATGCTTGCAACAAAATTCACGGAATTCTTAAAAGCGACACGACCTGTTAAGCCACAAGGGGGCGTTGTTACCCCCTTGTCTGCTACTGATCCGCTCGTTCTGATTACTTTTCGATCACGGCTGCATCGTAGGTGTCGAGAAAATTCAAGCTGTTTTGCAAGCCCGTTTGATTAATCGGCTCAGTGATTTGTTCCTGTGCGCCGACGATGAAAATATCGACCCCTCGCCCGATCTTCTGCTTGGCAAAGACTAGTACACGAAGGCCAGCACTCGACATATAATCGAGGCCACTGACCATGAGCACAATCGCCTTTGCTTGTTGGGCTACTGCTTCTTCGATCTTTTGCCGGAACTGGGCAGCTACGGTCGCATCCAACTCACCCGTTAAGGTAATCTTGGCGATCTGGTTGACAATCTCCAGTGTTGCTTCAAATGCCATTTTAATACTCCTGATACATACGGTTAGGTTTGTGTCGCTAGACGTTTTTGTACGCTAGCGCCCCACTAAAATCACGGTTGAACGATTGCCTAGCATAATCGCATCTTGCACTTCAAGCACTGGTTCGCTTCCCACAGGATATATATCCTGTCCGCTGGTCATCATGGTGTTCACGGCAATATGCCACTTCATGCCTGACGGCAATTGCGGTGGATGGAACCAGAGTGCATCCCAGTAGGAGTTCATGGCAACGTAGATGTAATCGTCGTGTACTTTGCCGCCTCGGGCGTGCTTACCGCATAACATGAAGGCAAGTGCACGAGCAGCCTCTGACCAGTCGGGTTGCCCTGCCTCAGTGCCGTGCCACGAAATATCGGGGTAGCCGCTGCCGACATAATCGCGCTGGCTCAGGTGGAAACGGTTACGCAACACAGGATGCGAACGCCGGAAATTGATGATGTGCTGGAAAAATTGCACTAGATCTGCGTTCTTTTCAACCAACGTCCAATCAAACCACCCGAGTTCGTTATCATGGCAGTAGGTGTTATTGTTGCCCCACTGGGTACGTCCGGCTTCATCGCCCATCAGAATCATCGGCACACCTTGGCTTACCATCAGGAGTGCAACCGCATTCTTGATCTGGCGCTGGCGAAGTGAGTTCACATTCGGATCGCTGCTCTCCCCTTCCCAGCCACAATTCCAACTATCATTGTCACTGTTGCCGTCATTATTGTTTTCGCCGTTCGCCCAATTGTTTTTATTGTTGTAAGAAAACAAATCCATCAAGGTAAACCCATCGTGGCAGGTGATGAAGTTGATGGAGGCAATTGGGCCACGAGCAGCATACATATCTGGGGAACCCATAATCCGCTGCGCTAATTCTATGACTAAATCATCGTCACCTTTGAGCCAGCGTCGCACCGTATCACGGTATCGACCATTCCATTCAGCCCAGCGACCGTAGGCCGGAAACGAGCCGACCTGATACAGCCCGCCAGCGTCCCACGCTTCAGCGATCAGTTTGACTTTGGCAAGGATAGGATCGAAGGCAAGTTGCTCCAACAGCGGCGGGTTCGGGAGTGGTGCGCCGTTTTGATCGCGCCCAAGGATAGAGGCGAGATCGAAGCGGAAGCCATCAATGTGGTATTCAGCCGTCCAGTAGCGCAGGCAGTCTAGCACAATGCCACGCACAATCGGATTGTTACAGTTCAGCGTATTCCCTGTGCCGCTGAAGTTGTAGTAATACCCTTCGGGCGTGAGAATGTAGTAAACCTTGTTATCAATCCCTCGGAATGAAATATACGGCCCATGCTCATTGCCCTCGGCAGTGTGGTTGAACACTACATCCAGCATCACCTCAATCCCATTGGCGTGAAGCTCTTTGATGAGCGTTTTTAATTCGTCGGCCTGCATCCCGAACTTGCCAGTTGCCGCGAACCCAGCTTTGGGCGCAAAGAAGCCCACTGTGCTGTATCCCCAGAAGTTCAGCAGAAGCTCGCCTGTGTCTGGGTGTTTACGGCTGTTCTCGAATTCATCGAACTCGTAGATTGGCATCAGCTCAACGCAGTTAATGCCGAGTTCTTTGAGATAGGGAATCTTCTCACGCAGCCCGTTAAAAGTGCCGGGATTATGTACATTGGACGAGGGCTGGCGGGTGAAGCCACGCACATGCATCTCGTAAATAACCATGTCTTCCATCGGAATTTCGAGTGGTTGGTCATTCTCCCAATCGTAATCATCCACGATCAGCCGCGCACGATGATGATAGATATTGTTCCAGTCCGGCGTTTGACCCCAGACATCACGTCCGCCAATCACTTTGGCATAAGGGTCCATCAGGATTTTCGTTTTGTCGAACCAATGCCCCTGCTGTGGGTTCCAAGGGCCGTCAAAACGAAAGCCATATTCGATATTTTCATACGGTAGATCGAATACTGTCATGGCATAGACATTGCCGATCCGAAATTCATTATAGAAGGGGATCTCTGCTATTGGTTCTGGTGCATGTTTTTCAAACAAAACCAATGTACAAGAAGTCGCGTGGCTGGAAAATACCGAAAAATTGACACCGCCCGGGACGAGAGTCGCCCCGAACGGTTGTGGTTTTCCTGCGCGCAGTTTATAACCCTGATATTCGTGCGTTGGGTAGGTATCAATGCGTGTATCTGGCATCAGTTGCTAAGAACCTCCACCCCAGCTTCAAAGCTGTCTGCCAGCTTAAAGTACTTCAAGAAGCCGGTTGCATCCATCGCATCGTGAATTTCTGGCAACAAGCCAACCAACACAACTTCACCTGAGGTTTGGGTGATCTCGCGAGAAATGAGCAGCATAATACGTAGTCCAGCACTAGACATAAAGCTCACTTGATTCATATCGATCAGCATTCGGCAGTTCTCGGTGATCAACGGCAGAATCTTATCCTTCAAGAGTGATGCACTGCTGCCATCAACTTCACCTTCTATTGCCACCATGACTACCCCGTCACGTTCTTCAGAATAAACTTCCATCAGGTTGTTTCTTTCAATTGGTTTGGGTGGGTGCTATCCGAACCCGAACTCGTATTTGCGACGCTGATTCGGGTAAAGTCACGGTCAATTCGTCGGCGTTAAAGTAGCGATACGGTTTGTCGTTAACATAGACTTCCGTAATTTTCACTGACCCTTGCGGCAAAATATCCGGCGCGACGCGCAGGATGTTATTACGGAATCCGTTCGGATAGGGCTTAAAGTACAGATCGAGCGGCTGCTTGGTAATCAATAGGTTCAAATATACCTGCGATAGATAGCACAACTCGGTGGAGTGATAGCCGCTCATCGAGTGACTGCCCTTTAACCGTTCGGTACCCATGAGGTAAGGCAGACCGCTTGCCAGTACATTGAAATATACAGCGCCATCGTCATGATCAAGGAAGAAGGCGTTATAAAACGCAGCAGACTCGCGAGCTAACTGATTGTATTCAGGATCGCACAAGATACCGTACATGATTTGGTACGCTAGAATTCCCTGTTCCTGCTGCCACCATGCCTTACGATCATGGAAGGCATAGCGGTGGAGTTTTTCGCCCGGTGCTGGTACTCGTTCCATCACATCGTACCAACCGCCGCGTTGACGATCTGCGCCAACAGAGGGCATCACTTCAGCGATCTTACGTGCCAGCGCCTCATACTCTGGTTTGGGCATCAGGCCGTACATACGCATCAGATTCCAAGCGATCTTGAGATTGTGACCAACCACGCCGCGATTCTGTTGCCACATGTGCGTTTGGTCTTGTGACCAATCTTCAAAGAACTTCTCTTGCACAAACGGGCTGTTGTCATAGTCCGGGAAATGCTCGGCAATGGTATCAAAGGTGTATTCGAGCATCTTCGCGTAGCGCTCGTCGCCCGTTGCCAAATACAGATTGATTAGGTAAGCGGGAGCGTGGTCGCCCACCGAATTCCAGTTCTTCTTGCCGAGATTCTCGCCCAACGTATCGCTGCGCGGGTCAAGGGTCACAGGGTCAAGATGCGAGAAGTAGCCACCCTTTTCCGCGTCCAAAAAGTAGCGATCAAATAGATCGACGGTCAGTTCGGCATCTTTGAGGATGCGCGGATCGCCAGTGATTCGGTACGTTTGAATTGGCCCTGCCAGTGCATAAATTTGCTCATAGGCAGGAACGGCATCATAGTCGTCGCCAAACTCGGAGGAAAAGACCTGTGTTTCGCGGTTGCCATGCACATCAATACCGTGATACCAATACACGATGTTGTTATCCATGTCGAAGAAGCGC
>JBDTVG010000027.1:0-57501 GCA_040007395.1 Chloroflexota bacterium | reverse complement strand
CTCACCCCTCACCCCCTCACCCCCTCACCCCCGGCCCCCCGGCCTTCGGGCGAGGGGCGAGGGGCCGGGGGGCGAAAATGCTAATGTATTCAAGTCCCTCTCCTTTGGGAGAGGGATTTAGGGTGAGGGCAACGCAGCCATCTAACGATCCAATTTATTGGCAGGCCAAACATGATCCGTGTGGCGCTCATCGACGACCATCCTCTCATCCGCAAAATTGTGCGGCAAGAGCTAACACGCTCAATGGATATTGAGATTACGTGGGAGGCTGACGACTCCAGTCAGGTGATGGCGCTGGTAGCCGCTAATATGCCGAATGTACTGGTGCTGGATCTATCGTTCGCGGGGCGTGGCTTTGATCCGGTTACGGCGGTGCGCGATCTGCGCTCTCGCTTTACGCAGATGTATATCCTGATCCTGACCGCCTACGACGATCCGGTATGGATCGAGGAACTGCTGCGGGCTGGGGCGCATGGCTATGTCGTCAAGAGTGATGATCTCTCGCTAAAGTTAGCCGATGCGATCCGTACAGTGGCACAGGGGCGGACATTTCTTTCGCCAACCGCCGCCAGCGGGCTTACTCTGGCGCACAAGAGATACACCCTTACCGCCCGCGAACGGGCGATCTTGCGGTTGGCGGCTGAAGGGCTGGCGAATCCAGAGATTGCCGAGGCGCTTGGCATCTCGGATGGCACAGTGCGTAACCACATTTCCAACATTTACGCCAAATTGGAAGTCACTACTCGCGAAGCAGCGATCCGCGCGGCGCAGCAAATGCGCGAACTGCCACGACCCGGCGCGAGCACTCGGCACGAACTCCGCACACCGCTGCATACCCTATTAGGGTTAGCCCGCTTGCTGGAAACTAAGTTAGCGCGGAATGGTCAGATTGGCCCCGGCGATGCTGACCTATTGAGCCAGATCGTGCTCGAAGCACAGCGCCTCGACGGCTTACTCGAAGATTTGGTGGACTAGCGCCGATGGCCGTTATTTTGTACGTCGAAGATCATCCCCCGGCGCAACTATTGATGCAGGCTATTGTCGAGAGTATGACCGCCCATCAGCTTATTGTTGCTAGCACGGGTGCGGAAGCCCATTCATTAGCAGCGGCGCACTCCGTTGATCTCTATGTGGTGGATCTCGATCTGCCCGATACAGACGGGATCGCGTTGGCGAGTGTACTCAAAGCGATCCATGCTGCTCCCGTGCTGCTAGTATCGGCTTACGGCGAATCGGTCAAATACGAGTCGCTCAAGACGCTTATTCACGCTTATCTTCCTAAACCTTTGGACCCAACCTATGTGGCAGAAATTATTGAACGCACCCTGGCCTGACCAGAGTGATCTACCGCTTTTGTTTCGACAGCAAGCCGCGATACGCATCCACAATTACTGGCGTGGGCGAATGTGGGCGCTTGTCTTAGGCGAGGTGATTCTGTGGATCGCAGGACAGTTCAAAGATCCGCACCATGCCCGCGCTTATGCGTTGCCTGTGCTGCTAATCGGCTTGGCTTATATACTCGGTTGGTTTCCGCGAATTGCGCTGTTCTGGTTGATCAGTATGGCGGCATTGTTCGTTATGCAGGGGATGTTGATCAAGGGGTTGGGCGGGGTTACTGCCGTGTCGCTGATGCTGCCCTATACCTTTGCGTCGATGATGTTTGCTGGACGCAAACGAGTCACGATTCAAGCGTGCTGCGTGGTCGGATTCTGGTTCAGTCTGCTCTACGACTTTAGCCCGGTGTGGGGGCAAGTCGATCCGCTGCGCTATTTTCTAGTGAGCTACAGTATCCTCATCGCTACCACGACGTTTCAAGGCTTGCGCTTCCTGAATCAGCTTGCCATCGAACTCAACACCACTTACGTTGGGCGGGAAGTGACGCAGCGCAGCCAACAATTTTTGGCGCGGGTCAGCCATGAACTCCGCACACCGCTAAATTCTGTCCTCGGTTTTGCCAAGATGCTGCGCCGTACCGAACTTCCCCAACCGCAGGCAGGCTATCTCACGCAGATTGTCGAGGAAGGCGAACAGCTTAACCACCTTGTCAGCGATCTACTGGATAGCGCCCAACTTTCTGCCGGGAAGCTGATCCTTGTTCCGGGCGAGGGTGATGTCAACGCGATCTGTCAGGCGGTAGCAGAGGAGATCACATCGCTGCTCAAGCCAGCCGTAACGCTGCACCTTACCTTGACTCCCGATCTACCAATTATTCGGGCAGACACACTGCGCTTGCGACAGATTGTGCGGAATCTGGTCGGCAACGCTGCGAAGTATACAATGCACGGTGAAATCCGTATCACGACGATGCAGCGCAGCGGGCAGATCAAGATTGCGGTGAGCGATACTGGGCCGGGTATCCCTGATGATCAGAAGTCGCTGGTCTTTGTGCCATTCCTCAAGCTGGATGGGCGCAGCGCGGGGATCGGCTTAGGGTTGGATATTGCACTGCAATTGACGCGGTTGCATGGTGGGGACATCGAGATCGAAAGTATGGTAGGAATCGGCAGCACCTTTACAGTGAGTATCCCTATTCAGGCGATAGCTATCGTAGACGAAACAAAGTTGCGGGTTTAATTGGCATCCTAGCCCAGCGCACGGTATAATTTCCTAGCTTACCGACAAACTTCGTATAGCTGGGACAGGATTTTACTGTAATGGAAATTTCATGGTATGGACACAGTTGTTTTCGTCTCGCCGAGCGCAACAAAGCAACCATTGTCACTGATCCGTTTGACGAGTCTGTGGGGTATGATGTCCCTAAACTCAAGGCGGAAGTCACCACTATTAGTCATGATGCCCCCGGTCACAGCAATTTCGGAAGTGTCAAGAATCTCCAACGGTTGATCAATGGGCCGGGCGAATACGAAATCGGCGGTGTGTTTATCATTGGTGCTGCTATGCACGATACAGCGTCAAATCCACCCAAGCCTAATGTCGCCTATCTATTCGACTATGACGGCCTGACCGTGGCGCATCTGGGCGATCTTAACCATGTGCCGCAGCAGTCCACCATTGAAGCAATGGGGTCGGTAGATATTGCGTTGGTACCAGTCGGCGGCGGTGGCGGTCTGAACGCGACTCAAGCGGCAGAGGTTATCGGGCTGCTTGAACCGAGTATCGTGATTCCTATGCACTACAAAACCGATGAAAGCACGTTTGAACTCGATCCAGTAGACAAATTCTTAAAAGAAATGGGCGTTAGCCGTATCCAGCAAGAAGACGTTCTGAAGATCAATAAGGCCAATTTGCCCGAACAGACTCAGATCGTTGTGCTGGGATGCAGCCGATAAAGTGAACGCCGCGCTAAAGGGATGACCATGCAAGTCAAGCTCCTAATGAGTTGGGACATTAAACAAGGACGCGATCAGGAGTATTTTGAGTTCGTTGTCCGCGAATTTGCGCCGGGGATAACTCGACTCGGCCTGCAACCGACGGAAGCGTGGTTTGCCGTCTATGGCAAATGTCCCCAGATTATGATGGGCGGCATTACCACAGATTTCGTCTCGATGAAAACGCTCCTGACTAACAAGGATTGGACAGAACTGCACGAACGGCTGCTCGAATATGTCACGAATTACGAGCAGAAGATCGTCCGGTTCTCGCCCGGATTTCAGTTGTAAGACTGCGTCGCTAAAGCACAATCTCACAGCACAGAAACGAACACAGGCTCCATCGCGGAGCCTGTTTGTGTTTTTTGTTGCTTATAACGTAGATCTCAGAAATGATCGACAAAAACTGTCGAATTTTTAGTTCCAATTACAACTACACTAAATTATCGAACTTTTAGAAGTTGAGGTGATTAAATTGGGTGACAAAGTTGAATTGAATATCATACTTGACGATCTGGATACGTGGTCAACTGCCGACATGCTGATACTTCGTTCAGCACTCATTGGGCGATTAAAACAAGCCGATGATCTTAGTGCCACAATACACTCTATGGCTAAGGAATTTGCACTTCAAGCACTCAACAATTCACCGGAAGCTCAGCAAATACAAAACGAAATCACTATGGGGCAAGCGGAAAACGGACAGAACAAGTTAGAACTCGAATCGCTAAAAGAACACTTCCAAGAAGAAAATAATCGAAAAAATCTGTGGTTGCAGGAATATGTACGGAAAGTAGAACATGGAGAAGCGGAGCTTAAACAACTGGAAAGAGTCTTACCATGGGATATGCTCGGCACGATGGAGCGACCGTCGGGTACAGATCATCTTCTCCCGCCCGGTGACGATTGGCAAGACATTGAGTGGATAAACACCCAAATAGGAGTCAGCTTATTTTTTCGTAATAGTGGAAATCCTCGTACTATACGAGTATGGACTGTCAAAGGCATTTTTGATGGACAACTTGACGAAGCTTATAAGGAAATTGTTCCACAAATACTCTATGCCATATTCCGTATCCCTTCAATCAGCGACTTTTCAGGAAAGCCAACGTGGTTGGAGGATAAAGAAGCGTTAATTGTTCTAAAAACGCTAACTTACTACAAATATATCCAACCTAGTAAATTTAATAAGCAACAACTGGCTATTTTCAACGAGCTATGGAAACGAAAAAAAGATAGTGCTTATCAGGGTGTTCGAAAGAATGCAATGGATTCGTTTACTAAATTCGTAGAACGAACATTTAATCAACGGGAGGAAAGGGTTAGCCAAACCATACTCTCACCCTAAGTTATTCGACAATTTTTGTCGAAAAGCTCACCCATTCTGCCATTATACTTTCCTCTAAGGTAGATGATTATAAAGTGATCTATTGGAGGAAAGATGAGTTCTGAGTTGTCAACCCAAGTAATTGCGCTTGTATCATTGTTAGTTTCGGTAGTTGTTGTTGTCATGCAGATGCGCTTGAGTGGAAAACTTGATAGTCTGGATTTTCAACGGAATCAGTCTGTTGAAGAACTTCACCGAGTACGAGATTTGGTAAATAAAATTGGTGTATTGAGCAATTCAAGCGATCCCACAGAAGCTAATGAGGCTATAGCTTGTAGACTAGAGCTACTGGCTTTAGCCGAAGTCACGAATGACAACGAACTACTGAATCTACTCAATGAGCCTCAATGGGCAGGCGTTCATGAGCTTGCCCGTCCTTTCGATGGCAAAAAGATACACATTCACATCTATGAGCAACTTATGGCAATCAAGAAACGTAGCATTCGCGAAGTTTCATAACTTGGAGATTTGTGAGGAAAATCAAGAATCTATAAGCGTGATCCTTCAAGATCACGCTAAACAAAGCCTTGCGGGTTAGCTTTTGGAGTCGCCCTGGAACTTCCGTTTGACGAACCGTTTTTGCTGCTTTCTTTGTTACTCTCAACAGCAGGCTTGGCGCTTTCTTCGACTTTGGCGGGCTTGCTTGTGCTTTCCCCACCACCGCCATTATCGCTGCTGCTAGTACTGGCACTAGCAGCAGCACTATCGCTACCATTGCTACTGCTTTCGGAAGTTTTGGCTTCGTCTTTCTTGGTGCCGACAGTCGCAAGATTCTGCTTGCCTCGGCTGTCGTTGACATAGAAGCCGGAGCCTTTGAAGACAACCCCTACGGGTTGGATCACGCGGTGGACTTTTGCCCCGCACGTTATACATTCGGTTAGAGAGGCATCGGAGAAGTGCTGTTTGACTTCAAAACGATGACCATTTTCGCATTCGTAGGTGTAAACTGGCATAAGTGGGTGTCATTCCTGGAGTCATTTACCAAAGCGCATTATACAGGCATTTGATGCGTGAAACAAGGTTAATCTTACGCACGATTGTGTTGGCAAGCTTAAATTGTAATTTTGAGGCTGGTCAATCAATCTGTGGATTCGCCCACAATCTCGATATTCATAGGTCTCCTCTAAGGCAGATTGTAAACAGCAAATCAGGTTTCAGAGCGGGCGAACTGCAATATTTCCAATGCAAGTCTTTCAAAGGCTGTTCGTAACTCTGGTGGTTGGCACACGCAGACAGGAAAACCCAGATTGACTAGAAAACGTGCCATCCAATCTATATCCCCTACCGCCGTTTTAAACAAGACACCCTGTGGTTGCTCGATGAGACTCCCTAGTCCAGAGGGGATCGCGCCAGCGGCTTTTTCTAGTGTGGTTTTGAGGATGACTTCGATATTCCAGCGATCTGGGATATTGGCGAATGACTCAAAAAGATAAGTCAAGCTGTTGAAGTCTACAGGCGGTATAAACGTATCTTGACGCACATAAACACGGGTAACCCGATCTAACCGGAAGATGCGGATCGTGCTTCGTAAGTGGCAGTAGCCTACGAGATACCACCCACCATCATGGCACACTAGCCCGTAGGGATCAACGATACGCTGTGTCACATTAGAGTCTTTCTGGTAATCAAATGTTACTTGGTACTTACCGTGGATGGCTCGACCTAACGCCACTAGCACCGACCCATGAATGCGCTGTTCCGGTGCAGGCATGTTGAATACTAAGGCGGTCTGCATGGCCTCAACCTGATCGCGCAGTGGTTCTGGAAGCACACGTTGCAGCTTTGCCATCGCACCATTCACCGAGCAAGAAGCGGCGGTTAACCCTAAATGTTGGACTACCAGCAAGCCCAAAATCAGCGCCAACACTTCCTCGTTCGTGAACATCATGGGCGGGAGTTTGAAGCCGGGGCGTAGCATGTAGCCCCCCTGTCGCCCTAGCTCTGCCTCGATAGGAATACCCATGTCTTGGAGCATTACAATGTAGCGGCGCACGGTGCGCGAATCCACCTCGAGGCGTGCAGCTAACTCGGAACCGCTCAACTGTCCGTGTGTTTGGAGCAAATCAAGTACCGTTAAAAGTCGTGTAGTTGGGTGGTACATAGGCTTCCGATAGGCTCCGTTTCAAAACTCGCTAAAACTAGGATCGAATCTATCCTACTTCGCTGTTATGCTCAACAATATTAAGCATAGTCAGAGTGAAGGAGTACATCATGTTTCAAGGGTTGCGAACCGTTATTTACAATCCGGGTGATATGGAGAAGGGTAAGGCATGGTATAGCAAAATGCTGGGGATTGACCCCTATTTTGATCAACCATTCTATATTGGATTCAACGTCGGCGGTTATGAACTTGGTCTCGACACCAATGCGCCCAAAGCGGCAAACGACGCAGGCGTGATCGCCTATTGGGGCGTGAAAGACATCGACGAAGCCTATAAGTGGTTAGTGCAATTGGGCGCAACCGAATACAGGTCAATTCAGGATGTTGGCGATGGGATACGGGTTGCCTCGGTTATTGATCCGTTTGGTAATCTGATCGGCCTTATCGAAAATCCGCATTTCAAAGCCCAGTAGGTTGAACCGATCTGAAATGTATAGGTCAATCCACCTAGTAGACTCTGTAAAGCGTAACCGCTCAGCCGATCTGCTACGGTCGATTTATTAGCTCGTCAACATCATTACGCGCCACAGCGAACTGGAATTGTGACTGCCTTGCTGGCGTTGAGCGTTAGCCCGAAATAGGGCGACGGATCGAGCGTGTTGTCCAGCCGGGTTTCGTTGCGAAACGATCCCGCCGAATCGCTCAGGACGACGCTAAAATGGACGTGCATTTTGATCGGAGCCGCGCCAACGCCAGCGTATAACCCTTGATAGCCGAGTAATGTTCCCTGCTTAACGGGAATCTCCGAACTACCGAGTGGGAACGCACTGCTAATATACGATTGATCCCCCGATAGACTCGCCATGTGCGTATAGTAGGTCCAGATTTGCCGTGATGGATCAAGCGGATCTTTGGGAATACGCACAATCACCGCGCTTTTCCAGTCGGGCAGCCGTGTCAAGTAGCCATCGTAGGCCGCATAGATAGGAATCGTATCTGGTTCGCCATTGCCGAAGATGTCGATTCCGGGGTGCTTGTTCAAGGGTGTATAAGGTGCAGTCGGATCTGAATATAGCAAACCGACAAAGCCAGTCGAGGGCAGCAGAAACGGCGCACTAGGACACGGTGCCTTGAGATCGGTAATTAACGCAGCACGTTTGTCTGGTTGACTGAAATATTGATCGAGCAGTTCGCGAGTCGGTGAATTGGCAGTGCGACGGATCAACCACCAGCCAACAATACCCGCCAGAATTAACAGCGCCAAACCTAATAGCGCCAAACGCAGTCGTCTCATTTTATGATCCGAAACCCATTAATTAGCGTGTCAGCGGAACCGGAATTGTACCGTTCATCGCCCATGCCCGCTGCGGGGTTCCCGGTTGAATCAAGATAAGTGGTACCCCTTGAATCGTACAGGCTCCGTAACATGGCGGCAACAAAATGTCATAGCTGGCGTTGTTCGATTCGCTGGCGGGGAGGTTACTCACGTCGCCCAGCATCGACACCATGACGGCTCCGGTTCTGCTTCTGACCGCGCCGATACGGATAGTGCGCGGCTGGTTCGTCCGGTTCCAGACCACGTAAACCGTGCGACCCGCTTCAACAAAGGTAACCATCGTGGCGAAAGCATTCCGAGTCCGTGTGGCATTAGTGGCAGCGCCAAAATAGCGACTAGCCGTTTTGAGTGCGTAATAAGCAGGGCGGCGTGTACCATCGACTCGCACTAGCCCCCACGATTCGTAATCCTCACCTTGGACATTATCATACAGTTTATAGACCTCAATACGCTCGGCTCCTGCCGCCAAGCCAAGCGCCGCCCCTTGCATGATAAACGCCGCTTGCTGCTCTAGCGTTACCTTCGGATTGCCGCCACGTATCGGGTAGCCTTTATCTTCTGTTACCCGCGCATTCATCTCATTTATCCACACGGGTTTGGAGAAGCCCAACGTTTCCGGCAGATGCTTGGAAAACTGCGTGATATACCAGACCCAATCGGTACCCTCGAAAACATGGACAGATAGCACATCGAAGAATAGGTTGTTGGCGCGTGCTTCGGGATCGCCATAGGCGGTGTGCAGAAAGCGATCCAGATAGAAAGGCCGTTCATAGATGGCATCGTGCCAGTAAGTGAACCCCGCCAAATGGATCAAAGCTTGGGGATCGGTGGCGTGGGCGACCTTATAGGCCACCTTGACCAGCTTATAGTAATCTCTTACCGACCCTGAAAACTCAAAAAATGAGGTGTTCTCAGGCCGGATGTCCGGCTCATTGTAGATAATCCAGTGGTGAATATGCCAGCGCGTGCCGTAGAACATAACGAGCTTCCGCACAAACACTGCCCATGTGTTACCGGGATCGTCGATGGGAAGATCGAGGCCAAGTGGCGGCGCACCCAGTAGATCGCTGTGGGTCGCCCAATGCGGCGCATTCTTGATCAACCCGACGACCATGCGCCCTTGTTTCGCCGCCTCTTCGAGCCACACATCGGGAACTCGTGCAGTATTCCACTGATCGGCATTATCGGGTTGGAAGTTGCGCCACTCGAAGATGATCCGTTCCCAGCCAAGATCGGCCTCGGTAGCGTCGGCGGGTCGGAAAAATGACTCGACTGCGCCAATGCGCGATTGTCCCTGAATCGGCGCTGCTGGCTGCGATACAGATTGCGAGTTAACGATAGTGGCAGCGCTAGGATTATGGATAAGCAGGATGGCTGCCAGTAAAAAAATGAAGCGTGAATACCGCGTCAGTAAACGATGTTTCAAAGTTATCCTAGAGAATTGAAATTAAACGCTGATTAATTCCAGATTATGCCCCACATTGCGGCGAGGTCACATTATAAATTCGATACAATGTGCCAAGCGTTATAGCCTCATGTCACTAGGGCTTGCACACTTTCGTGAAAAACAATCAATCTCTGCTTCAGAGGTATCGGGGATCATCAAGACTGAATTTATGACCAAATCCATGAACTGTCAGGTTGAGATGATCATCAAAATAAAAAGGGCAATAAAGCCCAACGAATGAACGAAAAAAGTAGAAGAGATGATCATCTGACACATCGATTGAGCCATAGTATCCAATCCAGCGTAACACTTCTTCAACTGACCAGTCCAAGACATGATGCTCCACTGCATGACGCTGAGACCACAGGTCAATGAGCATAAACTCAGACATTGAACAACTCGATCTATTCAAGCCAAATCTCCAAGGATGAATCGAACCGTTGATTAACATTTATATATACGCATTGCAGAGAGGGCGGCTGATAAAATCAACACAACGTGATATTGGGTTGCCTCATGTCACTAGAGCTTGCACACTTTTGCGGAACACCTGTGTATGGTAGTCGATGTCTGCTGACGTTGTATCGGGCGCGATCAAGGCCATGTTGTGAAAAGGCGTTAACAGAATGCCTCGATTCAATGCCGCTAAGTGCATATAGCGATCTAGTTCAGGATCATCCGAGGCGGCAGCCTCAACGCCATTGCGCGGCATCGTGGTGCTAAACCGATATTCAGCCCGACAGCCAAGCTGTGTAACATGCCATGCCAAGTCGAATTCCCTGATAACCGAGTTGACCCCTTCGACAAACCGAGTTGCTAATGGAATCGTCCGATCATAGGCTGTCTGGATCAGTACTTTTTCAAGTGTGGCTCGCATTGCCGCCACTGACAGCGCATTGCCAGCCAGTGTCCCGCCAATGCCACCCGTATCGGCCTGCTCGATCTGAATATGTCGGCGGATTTGTTCGGCAACTTGGGCGCTGAATCCATAGACGGCGGCGGGAATACCTCCGGCAATTGGCTTACCCAACGTCAATATATCCGGTTCAAGTCCGTAAGCCTGTGTGTAACCGCCGGGGCCAGTGCAGATCGTATGCGTTTCATCGATGATCAACAGCGTTTCGGTACGGCGGGTAATCTCGCGTAAAGCCGTATGGTAACCGAGATCGGGGTGAACGATTCCAATATTCGTCATGACAGGTTCAGCGAGTACGCAAGCCACCTCGCCGGACTCAAGCGCTCGCTCGAGGGTTGCCACATCATTAAACTCAACAACACATGTCGTTAATGCTGGATCAACCGCCGGACCAAGATTGCCCTTGCGCGGCACCACTTGACCGTGTTCATTTAAGGTGGCAAAGGTTTCGTCTACCGTGCCGTGATAGCACCAATTAAAAACCAATATCTTGTGCCGCCCGGTGATCTGTCGTGCTAGCCGGATGGCAAAACGATTCGCGTCGGTGGCGGTCAGCGCAGTTTGCCAGTACGGAAGGCCAAAGCGTCGCGCTAGCTCCTCAGCAACCCAGATCGTATCTTCGATGGGCAGCATAAATGTGATGCCGCGCTGTACCTGTTCATTGACGGCCTCGATAAGTACATCGGGCGCGTGTCCAGTCATTGCGCCCGTATCGCCCAGACACAGATCAAGATAGTCATGCCCATCGACATCGGTAAAGTGTGCGCCTTTGCCAGATTTGACAAAAACCGGAAATTCACCTGCCCACCTAACCATCCAATTCATCGGCACGCCGCCCAATAAACTGGCTTGCGCCCGATCAAACAGCGCCTTCGAGCGTGGATGGTTGGCAACAAAGCGTTGTTGTTCGTCGGTGAGCAGCGTTTTTAGGCGCTGTCGGTCTATAGTGTGCAAAATTTATGGCCTCATAAAATGATAAATAAGATGGCTCATTATAGGTTAACTTAAATGATCTGCTGTATTCTAAAGTCGCTTATGCGCTCAATCTTTGAAGGGATGAATCAAATGAACATATGGATGTTAAGAGCAGACCATGTAAATTATAAAAATATTAAACCAGTTAGAGAGGCTGATTCACAGTATTTTGATTGGCGTTCAGGCTACGAATATCGACAGAAATGGATACCTTTTTCCATAAAGTTTTATGATCCCGAAGCCGAAACTGAAGGCATAGAAAGCAAAAAGCTTATCGGTGATATGGAAGTTAATTTATCCATCAATCTAGTTTGTAACTCCAGAGCAATGTAAATACTTCAGCCACTTTGGGCAAAACAAATCGAACTTCTTCCTTTACGGTATTTGGATGAGGATGGGACTTGGTTTTATGTAGAAGTAACAAACGTTTTGGACTGTTTTGACTATGAAAACTCGGAATATGAGATGGCAGCCTCTAGCAATCTGACGTATGTTAAGCGTTACGCTTTTAAGGAGAATTGCTTAAATGATCAACATATCTTCAAAGTACCCCATATAACTCGTCTTTTTGTCTCAGACGATTTTAAGAAAGTAGCAGAAGACAATCATATTCAAGGTATAACCTTTAAACAAATTATAGGAGTAGAACTCCCACGTTGGTAATCTATGTTCCATAATTTATCAATCACCCTACCGATCATCGATTAGTGAAAATCGGCAGTGGATCGCCCAGAAAAGTTGGCTTTCTGGCGCTGATTAGGTCGAACAGAGCGAACGCCGTTGAGGGGAGTTCGCGCACCTCACTCGGCAAGATATTGGCTTCACCGTAGCCTTCGGGGCGCACCACGTCTGCCACCACCCCAACCGAATCAATCCCAAGCCCATTGCAGATCAGCAGCGCCCGATCCAAGTGAAACGCCTGTGTAACGAGAATCGCTTGATCAACTTTGAAAATGGCGTGGGCGCGGTAGCAGCTATCGTAGGTGCGGAACCCAGCGTAGTCCAGTACCAATGCGGAATCGGGAACACCCAAACTGAGCGCATACTGACGCATTGCTTCCGGCTCGTTATACCAAGTTACATGATTATCCCCGGTCAACAGCAGCGCCTTGACCTTGCCTGCTTGGTAAAGTTCCGCGCCAGTCTTAATACGATCTGCTAGCATACGGCTCGGATTGCCGTGGGGATCTACCCATGCGCCGAAGATAATCGCTACGGGGCGGTTAGACACATTTTCGATGGCAAATATTTTTTCTTTCGCCAGCCCCGCACTGCCAATCCGCAAGACTGCGAGACTGACCATTGGAAAGGTAAATAGCAGCACAGCGCCAATGATGATTGATCGTCTTTTGCGCCAAAGAAATCGAAAGGGTGACATCATACGGGGAGCAGATTGCTTACCTCGTTAACCTTACTACCTGCTTAGTTTACTTGAATTTGTGCAGTTCGGGAGTCTTGATCTTACAATAATTTAGGGTGAAGAAATCCGCCTATTGAGGTAAAATATCCCCTCTAAACACCCATTCTTACAGGTCGCCAGCGTGCGATTAGGTGTCTATAAATATGGTACCGTTTGTCCCTTCTGAACATATTCAGTCTATCCTCAAGAACTTGCCGCGCAAACCCGGTTGCTATCTGATGAAAGATAGTAACGGCAAAGTGATCTATGTTGGCAAGGCAATTGACTTGCGTAACCGGGTAAGCAGCTACTTTGGCAACAGTGTCGTCGAACCCAAAACGCTCATGCTGCGCGAAAACATCGTCGATATTGATTTTCTCGTGATGCCCAGCGAGATCGCCGCGCTGCACACTGAATACAACCTGATCCAGCAGTACAAGCCGCACTACAACATCCGGCTCAAGGATGACAAACGTTATCCCTATATCGCGGTACGCTGGGCGAACGACTTTCCGAAGGTCGAGATCACGCGCCGCATGGATCAAGATGGCAGTCGCTACTTTGGGCCATATACAGCAGCGTGGTCGGTGCGCGAGACGCTTGATGTGCTGCGTAAGGCGTTTCCGTATCTGACTTGTGATCGGAACATTACCGGAAAAGATGACCGCGCTTGCCTGTACTACGACATCAAATTGTGCAACGCGCCGTGTATTGGCATCGTGAACCGTGAAGAATATCGCGCCAATCTCCAGCGCCTAATGGACTTTCTGGGCGGTCATAGTGATACGATTTTGGGGGATACGCAGCAGCGAATGTTAGCCGCCGCCGAAACGTTAGACTTTGAACGGGCGGCAGCATTGCGCGATCAACTAGTGGCGATGGAACGGGTCATGGAACGGCAGAAGGTTGTTTCGCCCATCAACATCGATCAGGATGTGATCGCCTTTGCTCAGGAAAAAAGCGATACCTGTGTCCAAGTATTGTTTGTCAGAGGCGGTAAGCTCATCGGGCGTGAATATTTCCTGCTAGACGGTGCGGACGATACGACTGACGCGGAAATTCTAGGCAACTTTGTCTCGCAGTTCTACGAGAATGCCGCCACAATCCCCGAAGAAGTCTTGCTGCCGCACGAAGTCGAAGAAGCCAAGCTGCTTGAACAATGGCTGCGTAGCAAGCGCAACGGAAAACGGGTGTCGATCCTCGTGCCGCAGCGGGGCAGCAAGCGCGATCTGGTCAAGATTGCGTTGGAGAATGCACAAGAAACACTCGCTATGCTAAAAGCGCAGTGGGCCAGCGATACCAACAAGCAGACCGAAGCCATCACCGAACTGCAAACGGCCTTGAACTTGCCACAGCCGCCGAATCGGATCGAGTGTTTTGACATCAGTACGTTGCAAGGGACAGCTACGGTTGCCAGCCGCGTTGTGTTTGTACAGGGTACACCGCACAAGAGCGAGTATCGCAAATTCAATATCAAGACGGTGGTGGGCGAACCGAACGACTTCCAGTCGATGCGGGAAGCGTTGACGCGTCGCTTTGCCCGCTACGTCGACGTGATCAACAATCCGAATAGTGCGCCCGGTAAAAGGGAACAGGATGAAACATGGCGATTGCTGCCCGACCTACTGATTATCGATGGTGGCAAGGGACAGCTAGGCATCGCCATTGAAGTGCTAGAAACATTCCACTTGCTCGGTCAAGTGCCCGTCGTCGGACTCGCCAAGCAGTTCGAGGAGATCTTTACCCCCGGCAAACCCGACCCGATCATTTTGCCGCGCCGTTCACAAGCCCTGTATATGGTGCAGCGCGTGCGCGACGAAGCCCACCGCTTCGCCATTGCCGCCAATCGCCAGCAGCGCACCAAAGCCGGACTGGTCAGCCAATTGGAGGGTGTACCCGGCGTTGGCCCTAGCCGACGTAAAGCCCTACTCAAAGCCTTCAACAATGACATTGACGCGATCCGCAGTGCTAGTGTAGACGATCTACTCCATGTGCCGGGGATTAGCAAGCAGGTTGCCGAAGCAATCAAAGCCAATCTGTAATGCAGGCATAATCCCTAACGCTATACTGTTATTAAGCATAACCAAACTGCTATTGCGCTACAATAGATCATGAGACAGCCCATTGTGATCTTGTAGATTTTCCTTGCGCTCGTCCTGACCGAGGCAGTGAAACAAATAATCAGCAACCCGCAACCACCCACACTGTTCATGTACTAACGGCTGAAAAGTCATGTTTCTATCGAAAGGATGTGCGTAAAGTGCTTAAAACTCCGCGCCCTGACACTTGCCAAATAGCCATTTTATGCTTGCTCTGTCTAATCCTGACAAGCAGCTTCATCTTCCAGAGTCAACCGTCCCTCTCCGTCCATGCGGAAAGTATAACCGATTACGTTGATCCTTTTATTGGAACGGGCGGTGATGGCAATACTGTGCCGGGAGCGCTCGTTCCTTGGGGCATGGTCTACGTAAGCCCCGATACCACTGTCCAACATGCCAGTGGCTACAAAAAAGGTGATCCACATATTCTGGGCTTTAGCCAGTTACATGGGTCGGGCTTAGGCTGCACCGAACTCGGTAATATTCTGGTGATGCCAACTGTCGGAAATATTGCCACTACCGAAGTGGGCTATCAATCCAGCTACGATTCCGAGATCGCGACACCCGGTTACTACAAAGTGCATCTCAGCACACCCAACGTTACCGCAGAAATGACAGCAACCACGCGAGTTTCGTTCAGTAAATATACTTTTCCTGAACGCTCCGGTGATGCGAATATTATCATCGATGTGGCGCACACTATTGCACCGGATGTAGACAGCGCCTATGTCTCGATTGTGTCCAACGATGAGATCGACGGTTGGGTGAAAAGCGGTGACTTCTGTGGCGCTCACAATCTGGAAACCATTCATTTCGCCGCACGTTTTAGTAAAGCGGCACTTTCCAGCGGCACATGGGGCACAGAATCATCAGACAAGGCAACTACTACGCCACAAAAGCCACAGGCCGGGGCTTACTTCCGCTTTGCAACTACTGCTAACGAAGCTATCACCGTTAAGATTGGCATCTCGTTTGTCAGTGTCACCAATGCCCGACTCAATCTGGATACCGAACTGCCCGATGGCACGACCTTCGATCAGGTGAAGGCCGAGGCCAGCAATGTGTGGGCGGCGGAACTTGGCAAAATCGCGGTTACGGGTGGTACTGACGAACAAAAGAAGATCTTCTATACAAGCCTGTATCATATGTTGATCGATCCTGCCGTATTCAGTGACGTGAACGGCGAATATCAGGGTATTAACGAAACAGGAGTCAAGAAAACCGACTATACGCGCTATCACATATTTGCGACGTGGGATCAATATCGCAATTTACATCCGCTGCTAGCATTGGTCTACCCCGAACGCGAGATCGATATGGTCAAGTCGATGGTCGGGATGTATAAGGAAGGTGGTTGGCTGCCCAAGTGGGAGATCGGTGGCAACGAAACCCGCAATATGATCGGGGACTCAGGCGTACCGATTATCGTTGATGCGTATATGAAGGGTCTCAAAGACTTCGATGTCAAGGCGGCCTATGATGGCATGGTCAAGAGCGCCACTGAACCCGCCAATAATCAAATTAGGTCTGCGCTGCAAAAATATCTGGATTATGGCTATATTCCGCAAAATGATACAGGCGGCGCTTACGTGTGGGGGACAGCCTCTACCGCGCTCGAATACTACTACGATGACTGGAATATCGCGCAGTTGGCGAAAGCGTTGGGTAACACTGGCCCCGGCAGCGACTATGAAACGTTCCTTGCCCGATCTCTGAACTACAAAAAGCTCTATGATCCAGCGGTGGGTTTTATCAGGCCAAAGAATGCCGACGGGAGCTGGCTGACTCCTTTTGACCCGAACAGCTTGTGCTGTGACCAATCATGGCAGGGTTCCGGCGGGCCGGGCTATGCCGAAGGCAACGCATGGCAATATACCTTTGCCGTCCATCACGATATTGCCGGGTTAAAGGCGCTGATGGGTGGTGATGCTAAATTTACCGACAAACTGCAACAGACTTTCGATAACAAGCAATATGTCGCGTGGAATGAGCCAGACTTCACCTACACCTATCTGTTCGACTTTGTGGCTGGACAGGCGTGGCGCACCCAAAAACAGGTCAGGCTCGATCTCGCGACCCATTTCGATACTACCCCGGCGGGTCTTCCCGGCAACGATGACACTGGCGCTACCTCAGGGTTATATGTATTTGGCGCAATCGGAATCTATCCGGTAGCACCGACGACCAACCGCTACCAGATCGGCAGCCCGATCTTTGACTCGGTCACAATCCAATTGAATCCCGCGTTTTATCCCGGCAAACAGTTTGTCATCAAAACGGCTAACAACTCGGAGACGAACCTATACATTCAATCGGCGGCACTCAATGGCAACCCCTATGGTTCAGCCTATCTGCTGCACAGCGCGATTATACGGGGCGGCACATTTGTTTTGAAGATGGGTAGCCTACCCTCAACATGGGGTGGTGTAGCCGTTCCGATAGCGTTGCAAAAATAGCGAGAGTGGCGCATCGGGTTAATAAAACTGTAGAATGTAGTTATCTGGCAGTCTTAAATAGGTAAATTGCTCTGTGGATCACGGGGAAAACATCGTGGAACCACTCGGAGAACGACTTTATACCTACGGAACCAATTGGTTGGAAGTAATCCGTTGGTTTTTTCTGGGCGGACTAGTTGTGCTATGTACCAGATTAATTCTGGGAACCAACGACGGCCTATTGTCTGACTCGGTGATCTTATATGGTGGGATATTCCTATTCCTGCTCATTGCGCTTGTTTTGGCGCTAAGGCCTAAACAAATCGTGCTCTATGAGCAAGGTATTGGCACTATCATCGGCAGAGTCGAGAAATCTTGGCACTGGAATGAGATTACCTCAATGTCGGGGACACGCTATTCTCACAGCTTGAATGGGATACCAATGTTGAGATATGGTGCAAATTATTTTTATGCGGGACCGGAGAAAGCCTTCAGCGTTAGTTATATGACTGTCCAATCGACGCAGTTGGTAGAATTCATTCGCATGAAAATGACTGAGATGCAAATCCCAAGAGTTTTGTCTGAATACCAACAGGGAACCAAGTTGAACTTTGGAAATATCCAATTAGATCAAAGTGGTCTAGGTGGGAGAAACCAGTGGATTCCTTGGGCAGATATTAAAGGCTTTCGCTTTAGAGGCCAGAACCTGTGGATTGATCGTCACTCCAAGCCGAAAAGCGAAAATCTGGGTCAGCCTGAGGCCCGTTATATGCTCGTGGGAATACTAGATAGCATTCTGGGTACAGATCTTTTCTTACGTATGCAGATGAAGCATTTGCGCGGCCCCAAGCGTTGGTTCGGCATCCCCAGATCTGCCGTTTTGCTAACCCTCGTTGCCACAGGCATTTTGGCAGTTGTTTTTGGTGGTATCTATGTATACCGTGAATTTAATAACTGGCAGCAGCAGTCAGCGCGAACCGAATTAGCGACTAAATATGGCAACGACATCACCACGCTATGTTCTTCTGCACAGAACGTATCGGGTAAACTATCGAAGCCCTTCAATAAATATATCGTGGTTGATATGGATAATGCTTGGATACATCGCCCATTTCAAGATATGCTGCAACCTACTGAATCGGCGGCGACCCGCCAAGACCTTAGTGCACTGGTCTGTTTGAAAGCATCTTGCACCCGTGTTGAGCAGTGCTACTACAAAAAAGACGGCAAATTTGACTTTGCCGTTGACCGCTATGAGAGCGATTTTGCAATAGCCCTCATGGATGTAAAAACTAGCAAAACAGTGACGACAGGTATTCTTCGGGGAGGAGAACCCGCGCCGTGTCCCGATACCGCACAGTTTGGCGAAGCCGATATTATTGGGCCAGCACCGACACCGAATACTTTTGCCGATTGGCTCAGACAAGTAAATTTGCCGAATGACAGCGGAGCCTCGGCGTAAATGGAGAGGTGACACGTAGCCAAAAATGCTAGAAGCACAGGCTAATGTGTTTCACAGTAGTTTGTTTCAATAAGTACATTGTAAAAGTTAGCCGATAAACAGGACGATTTATGTTTCCACAGGGTGGTTGGTCAATTGGACGCATCAATGGGATCGAGATCAAACTCAATCCTAGCCTTATCCTTGTCGCGCTGCTGGTAACGTTCAGCCTTGCGGCGCGAATCCTGCCACGTACTGTGCCGGGGATGCCGTCGGGAGTTTATTGGTTTACGGGGTTGCTGGTTTCGATCATCTTTATCGGCTCGATCCTGTGGCATGAACTGGCACACGCGCTGGTTGCCATGCACTACCATATTCCGGTAGTACAAATTGTGCTGCATCTATTTGGCGGGGTCGCCCAGATCGCCCGCGACCCAGAACGCCCCGGTCAGGAATTCTGGATCGCCATTGCGGGGCCAATTTCGAGCATGAGCTTGGCAATCGGCTTTGGGATGCTTTCGATCTTGGGCAATGTGGCGGGCGCAGCCTGTGGCTGGTTGGCAATTGTCAACCTGACGCTGGCGCTGTTCAATCTGTTACCGGGCTTTCCGCTTGACGGCGGGCGGGTGCTGCGGGCGATTCTGTGGCAAATTGGCGGGAGCTATCGACAGGCCACCCGACAGGCCAGCCGTGTTGGACAGGTGATGGCGGTTCTATTCTTACTGATTGGCTTTATCGAGGCATTCAACCGCGATACGTTTAACAGTCTATGGTTTGTGCTAATCGCAGCGTTTCTGTATGGCACCGCTTCCATGAGTTATCGCATGGCAAAGGGCGCATCGCTGCCCATGACAACGCCAGTCCGACGGGTGATGCGTTTCAATGTCCCTGTGATTGAGCCAGCAATGCCGCTGGCGATTTTGGCTTGGAAATACCTAGATCAGGCGCGTGATCAAGCGTTCCCAGTGATGGATGGTGACAGTTTGGTGGGGATGATTACAGCCATCGAGGTGGATAGGATTCCGCGCTTAGATTGGGGGAAGTTCAAAGTCGAACAGACGATGCTGCCTCGCGAAAAGCTGTGCGTTATCGCGCCCGAAGACAACATTCAGGCAGCACTGACCGCCTTAGAAGCTGCCGGGATAAATCATGCACCTGTGTTTGAGGCTGATCGCTTTGTCGGGATGTTGAACCGCCGTGATATTGTGTACCGAACCTGAGCCATATTGGAGTCAGTAGCCTCGATCTTTAGCGCCCAAAGATTCGGCGGAACGGTTGTAGCAAACGCTGCTGGGGAGTTATATAGAGCTGCCGATACTGGATCAATCCGATTAGCAGGGCGATTTGAATCAGTGTAAAAACGACGTTGCCAAACTGGTCAAAGTAGAAGACTAACATATTGACAACTGTCAGCGACATGAGCAGCGCAAAATAACCAATCTCGATAGCATGTCTATCGTAATGAAGCAGTAAGAACAAGCTGGCAAGTAGCAGCAGCAAGCCCACGATCCCTTCCAGCGCCAATTGGATAAAGAACCAGCTTAATCCGTTTGCGCTGCGAACTACATTGTTCTGCAACAGATCTGTCGCGACTTGCTGGAGATACAACGGCGAAATGGTCGCACCGATGAGTACCAACAATTCGAACAAGGCGAGAAAGCCCAACACCCCCAGCCCGACAATTAGAAATGCCTTGAGGCTGCGTCTGCCGATCTGGGTGCTGATAAACTTTTGTAATCGTTTGAGCAGACTTTCCCATATTGTCGGCGTTTCTGGCGCGAGATACAGTTCATTCGATAGGGTGAAGTCCAGCAAAGTTTGACCCAGCAGTCGCATTTCGGGAACAGTGGCATTGGTCGTCACGCGCCGCAACCGTTCCTGAAGTTCAGTGCGTTCCTCCTCGGTGAGGTCGCGATCCAATACATCTTGCAATGTCTCAAGGGATCGATACATCTCGGCGCGAGGATCTTGCGAGAGCGGACGGCGCACTTCCAGATAGATCACGACCACAATCAGAATAACGGAATAGATGATCGGGATTGCCAGCGGGTAAAAGTAATCATTGTTGCTGGTAATAAATTTGCCTACCTCATCGATGAATAAACCAGTACCGATACCCCCCAGAATCGCACCCGTGAAGAACGCCCACCGATTCGCGTAGATCAGCATCAGAATTATTGCGACGAACAGCGCTACACCGCCCCACAATAAATGAGCGATATGTAGTTCCCCTCGCCCAATCTTGGGAAAGCCAGTCAATGTCAGAAACAGCCGTGTCAAAACAACCGTTGAGGCAAAGCTCACCAGCATCAGCAGTAAATATTGCGATGCGTTGCGATGCCTGACAGGGGTTCGGATGTGTTTAGAAAGTTGTGGGATCAACTGGCTAACCTCTCGATTTACGATAAGCCGAACGCCTTGCTCAAGGCGGCTTTCATTTCCGCTTCGGGCGCTTTGTGGCCTGTCCACATCTCGAAGCCAATGGCACCCTGATAAACCAGCATCGGCAATCCGGTCAAAACCTTTAGCCCTTTGGCACGCGCCGCCTTGATCAATGGTGTCTCCGGTGGATTAGGGATGACATCACAGACCAGCAGATCAGCCCGCGCTCCATCAAGGGTTACGTCGGGCATCGCCTCAACATCTGGGTACAGCCCGATAGACGTAGCATTGACCAGAATATCGACCTCGTTAGGAACGTGGTAAGTCGTTGTCCAGTGTTGGAATCGAGCATTAGTCTTTGTCCGTGTCGTCAAATCGTTGACCATCGCCTCGCCCCGTTCACGGCTACGATTGAGGATAAGCAGTTCGGCGGCACCCGCCAACGCCAATTCCACAGTAATCGCCCGTGCTGCGCCGCCAGCGCCTAATACCGCAATCCGCTTGCCTTTCGGATCGATCTGGCCTTCTTCGCGGATGCCACGCATAAAGCCTTTGCCATCGGTGTTCTCACCGATGAGCCGCGTGCCATCGCGCCGCACCGTATTAACTGCGCCGATCATCTGTGCGTCAGGGGCGATCTCGTCCAGCAGTGCCATGACCGCGACCTTGTGCGGGATCGTTAGATTGATCCCCTGCATTCCCATGGCACGCAGCCCACGCATTGCATCTGCCAGCGCTTCGGGTTTGACCTCAATTGTCAGGTAGCGCCAGTCGAGGCCGAGTTTGGCGAAAGCCGCCTCTTGCATCACACCAGTCGGGTTCTCTGCCACAGGATAGCCAAAAACCCCGACTAGCTCAGATTTATAGTTTGCTGCCACTGTCGTAATATTCCTTTCAAAAAGGGCCGGGCAGGCCCGACCCCTACAAGAAACGCTAATTATCCAATACTCGGAACACCGGGATTGCCGGGATTGAAGTGCTTGAGCAGCACCAACGACTCGGCAGAACTCAGGTTAGTAATCTCAACGCTCTTAGCAGCTTCCGCCGTGACAAAGAATTCATCCTCGGTCATCTCGCCAAAGTGAATGAGCGAAGGTGACGACACTGAAAATTTGCCCAAGCGTCCATAGCCCTGCACGCAAATTGTGCCGTAGGCTGCACTATCCTTGATCGTCACAGTGCGCCCCGGATAGATGGTGAGTTCTTTGGCACTGTAGTAATCACTGCCATAAGTGATCCAGTTTTCGTGGTAGCCTGCGGCGTGCATGGCTTCAACATCACTGATAGGCTTCGGTGCAAGGAAACGATGATCTTTGAAGTTCGGATCGACGTTGACTTCCCAGTCTAACATGCTGATCAGATAGTCGTAGTCGTACCATTTATCTTCTGGCACGTCTTTGACCAGCATTGCCCGATCTACCAACTGATAGTCAGCAATGAGCGATTGCCACATCCCGAATACGTCACTGGCCCGCTGAGGCTCATAGGTACACATTGTACCGGGCGCGTGCAGTGTCCCCGGCGGCACATCCCAGCCCGTACCGGGAGTTAGTCGGTAGGCTTTGGAGAGCCGCAGAATACCGTTATCGCCTTCATTCCATCGCTTTAGGCAGTCGATCACTTGGTCTTTGGTGGTACCGGGTTCCAGACCGAAAAAAGTGTACGGGAAGCTATCCAACGCAAAGTTATACTGCGGTGGGAAGTAATAGGATTCTGGTTTGCCAAGCCGCCCAACATTGGCGGCGATTGCGTCGCTGGGGTGAACATGATGGGGCAGCGGATAAAAGTTGTCGAAGAACTTGCTATACATTACCCAGCCGCCGTACTGTTCATTGACAGCTTTGCCCAAAAATTCATTACCCATTAGGCCAATGCCATCGCGTAACGTTACTTTTTGTTTGCCATCTATGGAAATATAACTTAGCCCTTCGTCATCGGGTGTGAGTGGGCCGTTATCGGCATGGGTTGTCGAAGCAAACCAGCGCTCGTCAATTCCCCCTCGGTTGGCACCCAATGCGTAGAGATCACTCGTGGCAAGTCGCAGCCTGCGTCCCGGCACACAAAATGAACGGGGAACCCATGTCGGCATAAGCCGCATGATGCCGCTGCCACTTTCCAAGGCTTGCGTAATAAGTTGTGTATTTTGCTGATCGCTCATAGAAAACCTTTCTTTCGGACTGGTCTGCCTAAGCGACCAACACTTTTTAGTGCAATTATTTATATATCCCAACCACTATACAACGTGGACTGCCATCCTGCAAAATGAGAATCTCACGGCGTTAGCAGCGTATACAAGCGTATTGACAGCGCTTGTAAAAGTGTTGTAAAGACTTATGGTTGACGCTTGGCGGAAAATACGGTTACAATGCGCGAATATTCAATATCACAAAGGAGTTTGCCAGTGAGCGCATTTGGAGCTTTCACTTTTGTCTTGCACAGCCACTTGCCCTACGCCCGCTTGGCGGGGCGATGGCCCCACGGAGAGGAATGGATTCACGAAGCGGCGACAGAAACCTACCTGCCACTGCTCCAAGCCTTGTACGATCTCAAAGAGGAAGGGATCAAGTACAAAATTACTATCGGCATCACGCCAATTCTGGCAGAACAGCTTGCCGATGCAGATGTGTTACGCAACCTAGAACTCTACATCGACGACAAGATCGAGCGTGCTCGCAAGGATCTCGAACGGTTCACCACGCTGCCGGAAGCTAAAGCCGATGACGATGAGCTAGAAGAGGATGACGACTTCGACGACGATGACGACTTCGACGATGACGACGACTTCGACGATGACGATTTAGAAGACGACGATTTAGAAGACGATGACGACTTCGACGATGACGACGACGAGGATACGTTATACAATCGCAAGCGGCGTATCCCCGTCAAAGAGCCTGAGTGGTGGGTTGGCAACCCACAACTGATTGAACTGGCCAAGTATTATCAGCGATTCTTCGAGGGCACTAAAAGTGCCCTCCTTGATCGTTTTAAGGGAAGTATTATTGGTGCGTTCAAGCAATTGCAGGATGAAGGCTATATCGAGATCACCACTTGCGCCGCAACGCACGGCTATCTGCCGCTGCTTGGCACCGACTCGGCAATTTCGGCGCAACTTCATACGGGCGTAGAAAGTTACCGAAAGCACTTTGGGCGCGACCCACGCGGGATCTGGCTGCCCGAATGTGCCTATCGTCCTGCCTACTTTGATGATAAAGGCAAAATTCGTCCGGGGATCGAACACTTTTTAGCGGAAGAAGGGCTTAAGGTATTCTTCTGCGAAACGCACATGATCACTGGCGGACAGCCTGTCGGGGTTGCGGCAGGCGATGCAATTGGACCCTATGGCGAGATCAAGCGTCGTTATGTGGTACCGATGGCAAACGTTAAATCTAACGTTGAAGGCGGCACAACGATGCAGGCCTACTATGTTGCCGACACAACGGCTGGCAACAAGGCTACTCAGCACAGTGGTGTCTCGGTCATTGGGCGCAACAATCGGCTGGGAATGCAGGTGTGGAGCGCTGAGTGGGGCTACCCCGGCGACTTCGACTATCGCGAATTTCACCGCAAAGATTATGTGAGCGGCTTTCAATATTGGCGTGTGACTGGCGCTAAGATTGATTTGGGTCACAAGGATCTGTGGCACCCCGACTGGGCAGAATACAAAGTCCGGGCTCAGGCCGAACATTTCTGCAATCTGGTCGAAAGCGAACTGCGCGATTACTACCATGAAAGCGGCAAATTCGGACTGATCTCCTGTAATTATGATACGGAGTTATTTGGTCACTGGTGGTTCGAGGGCGTATCGTGGATCAAGGAAGTGCTGCGCCGTCTTGCCGAAAATCCGAATATCCAGTTGACCACCGCTAGCGAGTTCGTGGAACAGCATCCGCCGGAGCAAGTGATCAATCTGCCTGAAGGCTCTTGGGGATCGGGCGGTACGCACTTTACATGGGACAATGAAGATACGCACTGGATGTGGGAACCAATCATTGCTTCTGAACGACGCATGGAACGGTTGGTTGCCAAGTATGGCAAATCAACCGATGATAATATTCAGGGCGTACTCAAGCAAACGGCCCGCGAACTGCTGCTGCTAGAAGCGAGCGATTGGCCTTTTCTGGTCACGACTGGGCAAGCCCGTGAATATGCCATCCAGCGTTTCAGCCAGCATGTCGAGCGCTTCACCGAACTTGCGTCGAGTCTAGACCATGACCAGCCGAGCGACACACTTGCCACCCGGCTATGGGAACTGGATCGAGTCTTCCCACTGATAGAACCCGCTGACTGGAAGAGGCGCTAACCCTGTACAGGCTGTGCAGTATGCTATGTTTGCCATCTCCCTTTGCCTCTGCCCATAGGTTTTCCATGTGATTAACGGTGAACCGCTTTTCAGAATGACCCTTGCCTTTGCAAACCACAGGAGTCTAGGATGAACGTGCTATTTGCCTCCGCAGAAACCGCCCCATTTGCCAAAGCGGGTGGGCTGGGCGATGTCGTTGGCAGCCTGCCACAAGCGCTCCGCAAACAGGGGATCGATGCGCGAGTGCTCATGCCCATGTACGGCTTTATAGACCGTGCCGCCCACAATATTGCACCTGCCTTCAACTTCCAGTTTAGCAAACGCAACAGTACTGCCGATGTGTATATTAGCCAGACCGAACATGACGGCGTACCGATTTATTTTCTGACAAGTTGGCCTTTTTTCGGCGAAGGGGGCTACCTCTATACTGATTGGAAATGGGATCTCACGCGCTTTACATTTCTGGGGCAAGCCATTATGGCGACAGTAGCACAGATGCAAGCGGGTGTGGGCAATCTCGCCCCTTGGTCGCCGGATGTGATTCACGTTCATGATTGGCATACCGCGCTTGTGCCGTTCTTGCTGAATGAACGCCGCCGGACAGCGGCGTGGGCCAAGACTAGCAGCGTCCTGACGATCCATAACATGGCCTATCAAGGCGATAACGCAGGTGGGTTTCTGTGGGATGCAGGCATACCGGGCCGACATCAGCCCGATCTGGTGTATCAAGACAAGGCCGATAACATGCTCGGTATCGGTATTGCCTACAGTAGCATGATTACAACGGTTAGCCCACGTTACGCACAAGAGATCCAGTATCCGCGTTTCGGTGAAGGGCTGGAAGGATTACTCGGTGTGCGTAGTACGGCGGGCGATGTACGCGGTATCCTCAACGGGATCGACGTTGACCGCTGGAATCCAGCGACTGATTCGTGGCTGCCACACAATTACACCGCCGAGAATGTTGTCGAAGTCCGCAAAGAGAATAAGGCCGCGCTGCAAAGAGAGGCGGGGCTTGCCGTCCGACCCGAAGTTCCCCTAATCGGCATGGTTAGTCGCTTGGTCGATCAAAAGGGTGTGGATCTGGCGATCCCGGCGCTACGTCGTTTGCTGCTCGATACCGATGTACAATTTATTGTACTAGGGTCAGGCGACAAAACCCTCGAAAACGATCTATGGAAACTATGCGACGATTTCCGCTGGAAAGCGCGGGCTTATCTGCAATTTGACGCGATCCTGTCGCAGCATATTTACGGTGCGTGCGATCTATTTTTGATGCCCAGTCGTTACGAGCCATGTGGAATCGGGCAGATGATGGCGATGCGTTATGGAGCGCTGCCTATCGTGCGCGAAACGGGCGGTCTTGCCGATACCGTCCAGAATTATGACAATGGTAATGCCGATTTTGGTACGGGCTTTGTTTTCGTCTGGGAGGAATGGGAAGCTGTCTTGAATACATTGCGGTGGGCGATTGATACCTATAAATTCCGCCCCGACGCATTCCTTCGAATGCAGCAGCGGGCGATGCAAATTGACTTTAGCTGGGACAAGAGCGCCCGTGAATATATCGATGTCTACGAAGCCGCCCAAGCCAAACCACTGCCCGCCCGCCCTATAAAACGCAAGCGGCGCAGGCCAATCGTGCGTTAGTAGTCTTGCGGCTACTTTCGGGCTATCCCTATTTGATATGGTTTTACCAGAGAAATCATGAAACTAGTACGACAAATTAATTTTGACCATCAGCCATTGAAAATCAAATTTTCGCGAGATGGATCACATTTGTTGGCGGCTAGCCGCCAACAAATCGTTTCCTGCCTAATCGCGCAAACCTCGGAGGAGGTTCGTATCGAGGCAGGGTTCGTTCTGGATGTAGCATTTCTGAGTGATGAGGAGATAGTTGCCGCGATCTGGACTGCCAATCCATTAGAGACGCGAAAAACCCTTGCCATTTTCGACATCAAGACACAACATATAACATCCGCAGTTATTACTGGCGATGTGAGATCGGTTTGTGTCCATCCTCAGCGAAAACGTATATTCGCTGGCAGAATCTCTGAGTATGGAACATATGGTTATATTGGCGTGTACGACTTTGCATTGAACCAGCAAAATGAATTCAAAACCGAGTATATAGCGTTTGAAATGGCAATATCATATTCAGATGACAAATTGGCTATAGCCAATGGTTCCGGTTTATTAGAGCTATGGAACATATCTACTGATTGGGAACAAATAGCAACGGGATATGATCCAGAAAACGATTGTACTGGAAATCCATGTGAAGTATGTGCAGTAGACATTACCCCAGATGGGCGCTATGCGGTTGTGGGACTCTATGGTGGCAAAAACGCTTGTTTCGTCATTGACGGAGGCAGTGGAGATATTGTCGGTTGGTATGGTCCACAATCAGATGGTGATGAAACATTCATTCAGATGGGACGAGTTGCCATATCTCCGGACGGCAGCTATGTAGCGATTGCGCCGACATATGCTACTACTGTCTGTGTCTACAGGGTATCGGATGGCACTATTTCTCACGAATATGAGATCGATCACTGCGAAGCGCTTGCGTTTTCTCCAATAGGCGACATCTTAGCGATAGGTGGTGAAAAATCAGTCACACTATGGTCATTCAAAGGATAATTTAGGTTATGCCAGCAAATCATGCCCCTACTTTAGACGGCATTATAGGTGGCGCGGCGTGTCTTGGGCAACCACGACAGCGCTCCAAGCGTGTCGCCGCCCGGTGCATAGTATTCCAACCCTACGTAGCCATCGTAGCCGATCAATTGGATTTCGCGCAAGATAAATGGGTAGTTCAGTTCGCCAGTATGGGGCTGGTTGCGTCCCGGCACATCGGCAATCTGGATATGCGCGATTTGCTCGATATAGTCATGCAGCGTATCGGTGATGCGACCTTCCATACGCTGCATGTGGTACACGTCATATTGCAATTTAAGATTCGCTGCACCTACCGCGTTAATCTGGGCGATGCCTTGTGCGCTCGTCGTAAAAAGATAGTGCGGCGCGTCCCAACAGTTTTGTGGTTCCAGCGTCACAGTAACATCACGCGCTGCGGCTAATGCACAGAGTTCGGCCTGCATCTGGGCGGCTTCGGCAAGCTGCGCCTCTCGCGTCATCCCCGGCACAAGTGTCCCGCCCAGCAGATTGATCAGCTTGCAATCAAGCGCTGTCGCCAGATCCAGCGCTAGAATAAAGTTGGCACGTAGGTCGTTGGCTTTGGCGGGATTGCCCAGAAATCCACGCTCTCCAGCAGCAGCATTGCCACCATCGGTGTTCAGCACTGCCACGCTAACACACGCTGCTTCACAAGCTCTAATCAGCGCATCGAGATCGATTCCGGTAGGCCACCAAAACTCGACTGCCTTAAAACCAAGATCCGCTGCCCGCTTGAAACGTTCCAGAAAGGGGTATTCACGCAAAAGTGTTGAAATGTTGAGTGACCAACGAATCATGAAGTTACTCACAGTTTTACATAGAAAATCTGTTTATTCCGGGTAAAGTCATTATGTCGTCAAATTGGGGTGTCGGACAGAACACCAATCAGCTTGAAGCTACCTTGCACACCAGTATAGACCGCTTTAAGGCTTTTTGCGCTTGTCGCTGCATTGTTGGGGTGGTTCAAGTCCGTGTGTTGAGCTACCCAGATTGCGAAAGATAAGGAATCACAGAAGCTATCCAGAGCCGCAGCTCCCCTTATCGATAGGTATTTTCGACAATCGGGTCATGCGGCACAATTTGAGTGCGATAGTGGTCGGCGGCTTTAATCGCTTCCAGAGCGCTCCAGAAAACGCGGTCTGCGCCAAGATGCTTAAGGACTCCTGCCCGTTCAAGGTACACGCGGGTTGGCTCGTTTAAGCCACTCAGATAAACTCGCTGGCCGCTGCTTTCAAGGCGCTCAATCAAGTCTTCAATCGCGCCTAAGCCTGTTGTATCGAGCAGCGGAACCGTTCGCAGACTTAGGATAATATCCTGCAACCCATTCAACTTTTCCGTTGCAGTGTTAAAGGTATTTACCGTTCCGAAGAACAGCGGCCCCATAATATAAGCCACAACGATCCGATCCGCTGGATACTGCATATCATAGCCTTCGGCACGCATCCTTTCGACAGATACAGGTTCTAGGGTAACTTTACAGCGGCTGATCTGGAAAACAAAAATGAGTGCCGAGAGTCCCACGCCCAGAATGATAGCTTGTGTGAGATCAAGGGCGACGGTAGCAATCAGGGTGCTGAGGAAGGCAAAAATGGCACTTTTAAAGCCTAGCTTGAAAATTTGCTGAATCTCATGCCACTCATTCATCCGCCATGCGGTTACTGCCAGCACCCCAGCCAAAACTGCTAAAGGAATACGGGAGATAACTGGAGAGAGAAACAAAGCTGCCAAGAGCAAGGTAGCAGAATGGACTAGACTCACTATACGGGTACGCCCGCCCGCTTTTATCGCCACGCTAGTTCGGGCAATCGCGGCAGTAGCCGGAACGCCACCAAAAAACGGTAGGATAATGTTGCCTAAACCCTGAGCGATAAGTTCTTGCCCTGAGTCCATCTTCTGCCCTGCCATACGGCCTGCGACAGTACCGCACAAGAGGCTTTCGATGGCTCCGAGGGCGGCAATGGAAAACGCAGGCATAATGAGTTGCCCGATATGATCCCAGGGAATTTGAGCAGGCATCAAGCGTTGATCTAACAGGATTGTCTGCGGGATGTTGCCGATAACAGGCATATTCAGATTGAGTACGACACTCCCCAATGTAGCAACAATGACCGCTAGCAAAGACCCCGGAAAACGTGCATTCAAGTGCATGGGCCAAAACACCATAATGAAAATTACTAGGAATGCAAGTCCTACAGCCGCGAAATTAGGGCTATAGTCGAAGTGGAAGTAATTCAGGAATTTGACAACAGAACTATCCGCTGCTGCGGTTTTCACACCGAGTAAATTGTCAATTTGTCCGATGAAGATAATGAGGGCAATACCACTTGTAAATCCAGCAATAACTGCCGTTGGGATAAAGTTAACGATCTGACCCAAATCGAAAACCCCTAGCAGGAAAATCATCACACCTGCGAGTAGGGCGGCAAGCCACATGCCTTGCAACCCATAACGACTGGCTAGCACAATCAGTACCGCCGACATTGCACCCGTTGGTCCTGAGACCTGAAAGGCTGTACCGCCTAGGCCACCGATCAGGAATCCTGCCAAAATTGCAGTTACCAGCCCCGCCGCTGCGGTGGCGCCGGATGCTACCCCAAAGGCAAGCGCAAGCGGCAACGCCACCGCAGCGACGGTAATACCTGCCAGTAGATCGCGCTGAAAAGTTTGAAAGGTGTAGTTGCGGAATTCATCCCGCCAGAGTTGAAACAGTTTGAAAGAAGAAACAATTCGCATCATTATTCTGATTCCATCATGTATATTGCTGGGTGCTTGGGAAGGCTATTCAGAATCATTTGTCAGGGAACTTCCTCATTGAGTTGCTGAAGCATGTCCTTTGTCCCCACAAGCTGATTATTGAAAATTTCGCGGGCAACATCCAGCAATTTGAAGATCATTGGATCACTGACGGAGTAGTACACTGTCGTACCGTCTTTGCGCGATTCAACAATGCTAGTGCTTCGCAATTTGGCAAGCTGCTGAGATACAGTGGATTGATCGACTTCAAGCAAGGTTTGCAGTTCATTCACGCTTTTTTCCCCATCGCGGAGATGATCGAGGATAGCTAAACGCGCTGGATGCCCAAGCGTCTTAAAAAACTCTGCCTTAAAGCGATGCAAAGGTTGGTTCATAAATGCAGATCCCTTATATTGCAATTTGTGAATATTGCAATATTCTTATATTCAGTATAATGAGATACAAGAACAAGTCAAGACTTTTGAGCCTACTTTTTGTCAAAATGCTGAATAGAAGTGGGTTTAGTCCAAACAAATGATGACATGCCGCGTTCATGAAACGCCTGAAACTTATTTTGCTTTTGACCGTTGGTTTTCTTAAATGATACTAGATCATGTTAACTGACGGTCGCTGAGGAGTCGTCAGCATCTATTTCAGGGTCAGGATTTTCCGGCTCCGCAACTTCTGGTACGGGCAGCGTAAAGAAAAACGAAGTACCAACTCCAAGTTCGCTGTCCATCCACATATCGCCGCCGTGTGCCTGCACAATCCGTTTGGCGATAACCAGTCCTAGTCCGGTTCCCTGTGTAAATCCGGCAGTATCTGCGACCCGGTAGAACTTCTCAAACATGTGTTCCTGACCTTCTTTCGAGATGCCACGCCCAGTGTCGCGTACCTCGATCTGCGCTTGCTCCTCTTTGCCCTGTGGTTCTTCGGGGAGTGTCACAGTCAGGTAGATTTCACCCTGATCCTTGTTGTATTTGATCCCGTTGGTGAGCAGATTCAGCAGCACTTGTTTGACCTTGCCTCGATCCGAATCCACCACCATATCGTCGTGGCACTCAATGTAGATATTGACGTGACGTTCGGTGGCTTGATTGCGTACTACCTCGGCGCTTTCGCGCAGTAGTTCAGCAAGATTATAGATCGACGTTTCGAGCCGTGTCCGTCCCGATTCGAGCCGTGCCAGATCGAGAAAATCGGTAGTCAAGCGAGTCAAGCGTTCTGTCTCGCTTTCCATGGTCTTGATAATTTGGGTGCGGCGTGTATCGGGCAGATCGGGGCGCAGTAGCAGAGTCGTACTCGCTTTGAGTGCTGCCAATGGCGTTCGCAGCTCGTGAACCATTTCGGCAATAAAGTCGCTCTGCTGAAATAATCGCGCATTCTCGATAGCGATAGCGGCCTGTGCTGCCAACGTGGTCAGCGTATCCACATCGTCATCGCTCCACTCGTAGCCATCGCGCTTGTTGATCGCTTCAACTACCCCAATCACCTTGCGATGGGCGATCATGGGTACGCCAAGCAGATTGCGCGTACTGTTGCCAATGGTGTCGTCCACACGCCTGAAAAAGCGAGGCTCATTGCTGGTATCTTCGACCAGCACGGGTTGCTCGTGCTGGACTACCCAGCCCGCCAGACTGCCTTCCATCGGCACAACAATGGCTTCCATCGCGCCTGCACTCATGGCGGAGGCTGCCTCAAAACGGAGTTCGCCCGTTGCCGGATCGATCAACAGAATCGATGCGCCTTCGGTATCGGTCAGTTCCGTTGCCGCTTTGATAATGCGGTTTAATAGTGTGCCGAGATCAAGCGTCGAATTAAGCTGCTGGCTGATCTCCATCAGGCGCTCATAACGCGCCATAAGTTGAAGATAGTTGCGAACAGCAACCTCATCAATGGATGATTGTTGTTGGGGCATAGGCCGTAAGCCTCCAGCGCATCTGCGATTTTAGTAGGACACTTGCAATAATATCTCTAATTATAGCATCTACCACAGAATCCACAGCGGGTTGATCGAAATTCAACATAATGGTTGCCGCATTCAGGCAGTATTCAAGCCAAACAGCAAATTTTCGATTGCATCTAGCCAGCATAAAGCGATAAAATTTTCACTCTCATCATTTAAGTTAAGTGAGTCTAGCCCCCATGCAAACAATTGACCTTCGATCCGATACCGTTTCTCATCCAACGCCTGCCATGCGCGAGGCTATGTTCAACGCCGTTGTGGGCGATGATGTATATGGCGAAGATCCAACTGTTAACGCGCTTCAAGAATACGCCGCCGATCTGCTTGGCAAAGAGGCGGCACTGTACTGTACCAGTGGCACACAAGGTAATGTAATTTCTGTACTGACACACTGCCAGCGCGGCGACGAATTAATCGTTGGCAAGCAGGCGCATATCTTCCAGTGGGAAGCGGGCGCGGCTTCGGTGCTAGGTGGCATCAGCATGAACACCCTGCCAGTTCATGTAGACGGTACGCTTTCTCTGGACGACATTCGCCTCGCCATCCGTGCCGACGATTCGCATCTACCACGCACACGGCTGATCTGTCTGGAAAATACGCAAGGCGGTGTCGGCGGGGTGCCGATTACGGCTGACTATACGGCGCAGGTTGGTGAGTTCGCGCATAGTCACGGCTTGCAGTTGCACATCGACGGAGCAAGGTTATTCAACGCTGCGGCTGCTCTTGAGGTTCATCCGCGTGAATTAGTCAAACACGCCGACTCGGTTCAGATTTGCCTGAGCAAAGGGCTGTGTGCGCCGGTTGGATCGTTAGTGGTTGGCTCGCGAGATTTTATCAAGCGGGCGCACCGCAATCGCAAGATTCTCGGTGGCGCGATGCGGCAGGCAGGCGTGATTGCCGCCGCTGGTCTAGTCGCCTTGCGAGATATGCGCGAGAGAATGCGAGAGGATCACGACACGGCGCAATTGTTGACCGATGGCTTGGCAACGATTGCTGGTATTACGCTGCACCCAATCTCCCGTCGCACGAATATGGTCTTGTTCTCGATCCCAGAGAGCATGAACAACGATGAGTTTGTCGCAGCACTCAAAGCGAAGAATATCATTTTGCGGGGCGGCCCACATTTCCGGGCAGTAACGCATTATTGGATTACGCCAGCACATATCCAGCTTGTTGTTGAGACTGTGCGCGATTTCATGGCTGAGCACAGTCAACAAGTAGATCAAGCCGCCGATATTGCAGCGGGGCAGGTTATCTACTAGACCCATCTCACATCACCAAGCGGATACAGTTAACCCGCTTGGTGATCGTCGAAGTCTCCACAATCTCTCCACAATCGGTTCATCAGTTCCCCAGAAATAAACCCTATTATTAAACTGTGGGAAATGTAGCATCGTATCTTAAATACAGGAGACAATCGAATTGTCAGATGTAGGAATGCTACGGCTCTATTCCCAACGCATCACGGACACAGCGTTTAAAGACGCTGGTCAAGTTGTCGCGTGGCTTGGCGCGATGCAAGGGCAAGACTACGCAGGGACAAAATGGGCCTTTGGGCTGCGCTTGGGCGAGGTCACGGATCGCGACATCGAGCAAGCACTGACCGACGGCATAATACTGCGTACTTGGGCGCTGCGCGGAACCCTACATTATGTTGCCCCCGCCGATATTCATTGGTTGCTTGCCCTGATTGCCCCGCGCCAGATTGCCGGAAACGCCCGCCGCTATAAACAGCTTGAACTCGATGATGTCACGCTGACACGCAGTACACGGCTTATTGCGGACGCGCTGCACGAAGCCAGCCTGCTCACGCGATCCGAACTCTTTGCGATCCTTACGGCGAATGGAATCTCGACCGCCGGACAGCGCGGCGTATATATGTTACAGCGGGCTGCATTGGAACGACTGGTCTATCAGGGGCCGGTGCGCCGCAACGAGACAACTTTCCGTGCACTTGCTCCCGGAACAGTCCTGCCTAAAGATCATGCGCTGGCAGAACTGGCACGCCGCTATTTCATGAGTCATGGGCCAACTACGCTGAACGACTTCACCGCTTGGTCTGGATTACTGATCTCAGAAGCACGCACAGGATTGGAAGCAGTGCGATCCGAACTTGCCGAGGAAAAGATTGATGACCAGACCTATTTTCTATCGCCAGAAAAGCCCAAAGCGCTCGATCCTTCGGTCTATCTGCTGCCCGGCTTTGATGAGTTTGTGTTAGGCTATCGTGATCGCAGTGCCGTGTTAGAGGCGCAGTTCGCCGACGCGATTTGTCCCGGCGGCAATGGCATGTTTACCCCCACCCTAGTGAGCGAGGGACGCATCATTGGTACGTGGAAACGGACGATCAAGTCCAAAATCGTGGAGATCGCCTTTACCTTGTTCAGACCTTTGTCCGTTGGGGAAGAAGTCGAGGTGCAAGCGGCGGCAGCGCGATTTGGTACATTTCTTGGCTTGAGCGCCAAGCTGATTTTTTAGCGTGCGAGTACTAGCTCAACCAGCCCAGCTAAGCTGTTACAATCTAGTGACAGATGGGCATATTCAGATCTAGTTCTCCTCTATAATAGGGATCAAATAGACAATTAAGAGCAAACTACGATGAATCCTCTAACTCCGGTTGCCCGTATTCTGGTTGTCGATGACGATATGGAGATCGTGCGACTTTTGCGGGCTTACCTTGAACAGGCGAATTTTCAGGTCCTCACCGCTTACAATGGCGAGACAGCCTTGCGAACTGTACGCCAAGAACATCCACAATTAATGGTGTTGGATCTTATGCTGCCCGATCAGGATGGTTGGGATATGACCCGCATCATTCGCAGTGATCCCCGGCTAACGACCCTGCCGATTATTATGCTCACCGCACGGGTCGAGGACACTGACAAGATTGTTGGGTTAGAGCTTGGCGCGGACGATTACATTACCAAGCCATTCAACCCGCGTGAGGTGGTAGCGCGTGTGCGGGCTGTACTGCGGCGAATGCAAACCGGCGCGGCGGCGGGTGCGGCAGTCATGCTCGAATGGGATCACATCCGCATGGATGTTTCGCGGCGACAGGTAACGGTTAACGATCAAGCGATTGATCTCACCCCTACCGAGTTCGAGATTCTACATACATTGATGGAAAACCCCGGCTATGTCTTTACCCGTTCCAGCCTGATCGAACGGAGTTTAGGCTACGACTACGAAAGTCTGGAGCGCACCCTCGATACCCATATCAAAAATTTGCGGCGCAAGATCGAGCCTGATCCCAAGCAACCAACCTATATTCAAACGGTGTACGGTGTCGGCTATCGACTGGAAAAGATATGAATCGCTTGTGGATACGGCTGAGTGTGGCCTTCAGTGCTGTGGTGCTGTTGGGCGTGATAATGGTCATGGGAACCTATGTTGTGTTGCTGCGCTTCAGTGACGTTCCTTTGTTCGCCTCACTGACTACCCCCGGCGGAATCGTGGAACACCTAGAAAACTACTACCATATTCATCAAAGTTGGAACGGCATTCAGCCGTTTCTGGATGGTGTTGAAGCTGCATCGCCTGACCCTAAGACCTCGTTTTCGGTCAAGGATAGCGGCACTTCCACACAATATAGCAGCCACCCAGATAATGGTTCATTGACCAGAGCAATTCCGCTCATCGTAGATGGTCAAGAGCGAGGTACGCTCAATATCTTTCGACTTGCGACCGCCGATACACAGGATCGGGAAGCTTTTTTTTTAGCGCGAATCCGCGATTTCCTGCTGCTCGTGGCGCTCGTGGGCGGTGTGGTCGGCATCATATTTGGGGTTTTGGTTAGCCGGACTCTCACAGCACCACTAGAACAACTTGCCAAAGCTGCCCGTGCAATTGGTACGTACAAACTTTATCAACGTGTGACGGTCAGGGGTAGCAATGAGATCACGGATGTGGCTCACGCCTTTAACGATATGGCGGAGGCGCTTGAGCAGGCCGAAATTCTGCGGCGAAATCTCGTGGCAGATGTGGCTCACGAACTGCGCACCCCACTGACTGTGTTACAGGGCAATCTGTTGGCGATTCTCGATCATGTTTATCCGCTAGAGATTGATGAAATCGCCCGCCTATATAGCCAGACGCACGTTTTGAGCCGATTGGTTAATGATCTTCACGAGCTAAGTCTCGCAGAAGCCCGCCAGCTTCATCTGAATGTCCAATCGACAGACGTGACCCAATTCCTAACGAACATCATGGCGGCATTCGGCCCTACTGCGGAAACTGCCGAAGTAAAGCTCGATCTCGCTATCGCTGCCAATCTACCGCCCGTTCAGTTAGACCCACTGCGGATGACACAAGTACTTGATAATTTGCTGGGCAACGCCCTACGTCATACGCCCGTAGGCGGTACGATCACGCTCTGTGCCGATGTGCAGAACGATGTGTTGCAACTGAGTGTCAAAGACACCGGCGAAGGCGTTTCGGCGGAACATCTGCCGCACATCTTTGATCGCTTCTATCGGACTAATCAGGGGCGCAGTCGGGCGACAGGTGGGGCAGGCTTGGGCTTGGCAATCGTGCGGGCTGTCGTGGAGATGCACGACGGTAAGGTCACGGCCTATAGCGACGGTGTGCGCGATCACGGCACAACCTTCACGGTGCAGCTTCCGCTCAAACCCGCCTGAATAGCTGCATAGCGTTGATTGAGGTGTTTTCATGCTAAGTTACGTTAAACTGCCCTTCCATTTCGAGCCGGATTGCCTTAAAAGCGATCTTGACAAAATCTTGCCTGACGAATGGATACTGCATTTTAATAAGCACGACTATGAGGGGAAATGGAGCGGTATAGCATTCCGGGCTATTGGCAGTGACGAGCACAATATTATTCCTATGCGGATGCCTCTAATGCTCTTTGGCGATACTCCCCTTTTGGAACATTGCCCTTATATTCGCAAGGTATTGCAAACGTTGGAATGTCCACAAAAGTCGGTACGATTTTTGAAGTTGCACGCAGGGTCAAGCATTCGAGAACATACTGATCGTGAGCTTGAGTACGAAAATGGCGAAGTGCGGTTGCATGTACCTGTGCTAACCAATCCCGAAATAGAGTTTTATCTGAACGGTGAAAGGCTTAAGATGCAGGAAGGCGAATGCTGGTACACCAATGTCAACTTACCGCACCACATCGCTAACCATAGCGCTAGTGATCGCGTGCATCTAGTGATTGATTGCGTTGTCAACGATTGGCTACGTACTGTGTTTGAGGCGGCTCAATTGGATCGGTGATTAGATTGCTTTCTGAGTATTATACCAATGCACACGACCAAATTTATGTGCATTGGTTTAATTGGTTTATAGGCGTTGGTAGCTCAGGGAGCCGCCATACCTACGAGTTGGGGCGTTTCGGTGATGTCCGCAGGGTTCGGCGTTTGCGTTGGCGGAAGATTGATGCCCGCTGTTGCCGCACTAACCGCATTGGTCTGTACGGCAATAACCGCTGTCTGAGTCGCTCGAGCATCCGAAACGTGCGGAAACTTTGCCGTAGCGGTCATAGCAGCAAAAGTCGCCGTTCCTTGCACATCAATCAGTGTGTCGCTGGCCTTAACACCGTGCATATCGCAGCAGCGTACCACTTCGACCCAGCTATTCCCCGGCTTCAAGTGGATCGGTGTTTTGCCATCGCCTGACATTAAGACAAGTGCGCCGCGGGCGCGGTTGCGACGCTGCCATGTCCCTTCGTACCATTTGCCATCGCGGAATACCCACGCTTTTTCCTGACCCCACAACTGCACTTCGATAGCGGGCGATCCTGATTCACTCTCGTAAACATCGTGGCGTTCCTTATGGTTCGCCTGAATGATGATCACATTATCGGCGGAAAGCTGTTGACCCGTGTTCGCATCGACATGCGGCAAACCCGTGTTCCAGCGATAGTATTTGCCATCAGTGGGATTATACTGCCAGCGTGCATCCTGATCGCCAAACCACTTGATGAAGATATCGCTAGCAGTTTTGCCACCAGCATCGGGGGTGATGTTGAAGGCAAAACCGCGTGCCGGGATACCTGTATTGACATTGCGCTTGGTCGCCACATCCCAAACCTGATTCGTATTAGCGAATAAGGTATGCTCGAAGGCTAACCCAGTACGGGGGAATCGGCAGAACGGTGGGCAGTTATCACCAAACTGCGGCGTGATCGCCTGATATTTCCATTCAGGCGCAGGGATAAGATCCGGGTTGTCTTTTGAGCAGAGCACTCGTGATCCGCTAGTGGGATCGATGCACGAGCCTTCGAGTATCATTTTTTTGATGTTGTCGTTCGAGCCGCTATAGGCAAGAAGGGCTTGGTACATCGTGACCAGTTCAAGATCGGGCAAGCGTCCACTGCGCACTGACCCAACATGGTCTGAGGCCTGACTGCGATAGATCGCGGCAAAGCGTGTAACTCCACCTTCGACCTCATATTCCCAGACGAGATCGGCCTGACTAAGGCCGCTTTGGGGGCGTACCACCCACGTATAATTTGAGACTTTTACGATCAGGTTGCGGCGGTTTCTAGCTTCTTCATTAGGGTACGGTAGCCCGGTCAGCGTGTTGATATTGTCAGGATAGTTTACTGGGCCAATCGTGGTTGGCGTGATACTGGGAGTCAGAGTCGGCGTTTTGGAAGGGAGCGGCGTTCTGCTCGGAACCAATGTTTTGGTCGGAACGAGGGTTGGCTGATCAGGCTGGACTGGCGCGACGTTTTTAGGCGTATTCGTTGGCGGCAGAGACGCGACAGTCGGGCGCTTGGTGTTGGTCGGCGGGACTTGCATGGCGCTGCTAGCGGGGTTCACCCCGGCAATCGTCATCCCGATCAGGATTAACACAGCGCATAGCAAAATAGCGAGTCGTTTCATAAGTGTGATCTGAACCTCAATTTAGGGTAGTTCGGCGTGGTATTCAATAAACCACTCGATGTGGTGTGTTATGTACATTCAATCAATGGTAAGGGTGCAGTGAGTGGGGAGTTTCCACCAGACAAAGCGCGGCACATCATACCGCCGAACTGTCTATTACGCGAGAGCAGACACATTAACGCTGGCAAAGCGAAGGGTGAACGTAGCAAAGATTAGGGATGAATTCGGTTTTGAAGTTATAACCTAACTCTATCCATTTTAGTTATAAAAAAAGTTTAATGTCGTAGAGGAAGAGGAAATTGTGTAGCGTAAACTATACTGCGCCCTGTCGAGCCACCCTTATACCAAGTTCTTCAGCGATCTTGTTCATCTGTGTAGCGACAATCGAGGTGGGCTGGAACAAGACCATCGGGAAGCCTGCATCTGCCGCCTGCACCGATAGTTCCGGGGCGGGAGAGATAATGGCTAGCATCTCATGATTAAGGATCTGTTCGGCTTCCTGCCACGGTACTTGCAGCGTTGATTGAGTGCGATTAACCAGAATGACGTTGGTTCGATTGCGCCCCAACCCACCCGCATCCAATTCCTTGAGCAGTTCGCGTGTCATGTTGAGCGCGACACGGTACGGTTCCACAACAATTGCGAGCTGATCGACTTCCTTGACCAGACGGGCATTCTGACGGGTATATCCGCTACCGAGATCGATCACAGTGTTACGCGCTAGGGTACGAAGATACTTGAGGATCAACGCTGCTGTATCGGGGTTAACGTTAAGCTGAGCTTCCTTTGGGCGTGTGGAGCAGAGCAGCAGCTTGATCCCGCTGCTGTGGGCGACCAGTTCGGTTTCGACAGTGCGGGCGTTAATGTCGCCAGTGGCGCGACTTAACAAATTTGCCATTCCGCTGGAACGACCCAAGCCCAACGACAGCCCCATGCTCCCCTGACCGGGTCGCAGATCCGCCAAAATGGTAGATTCCTTCTGCCCAAGCGCGGCTGCCACGTTAGTGGCGATGGTCGTTGTGCCGACACCACCTTTAGTTCCCAAAAAGCCAATGGTTAGCCCGACATCGCTAGTGGTACGGCGTTGGGCCTGACTACGCGCCAGCACCGCCTTCACGCGAGAAGCCAACTCAGCGGGATGAGTCGGCTTGGTCAGGTAGTCGTCTGCGCCTGCCTCAAAACCCGTTACTTTGTCATCCACCAATGTTTTTGCAGTAAACATGATGATCGGGATATTCTGGGTCGATGAGTCGGCGCGCAGTCGCTTGCATACCTCATAGCCGTCCATATCGGGCATCATCACATCTAAAATAATCAGATCTGGACTCTCCGTAGAGGCTTTGCTGATGGCTTGCCCCCCGGCACTGGCAGCAGAAATTTCGTAGCCCTGACGTTGGAGCATCAGCCCTATCAGTTTCAAGCTGTCAATATCGTCGTCAACAATGAGAATTTTCTCAGCCATACTTTCCTCGGCGTTGGTATTATTGTGCGGAGTCTAGCATGTTGTCCGTAGGGGCGCAAACGAAGATAACGGTGAGAAATAATTCGCGGCGTTTCATGCCAAGACTAAATACCCATTGCAAAACGAGTGCTTGGTTGCCGCTTTAAGGTAACGATCTCATTACAGTGGCAACTACGCCCTATTCATTTGGGGGAATGGCAAGCTAAGTTACCCTGTTTCTTCCGCATTCATAACTTTCTCTAAACGCTTCATCCATGTTATTATTTTGCCATCGTCGAAACGTGGGGTGACTATGATCCAGAACCGATTCAATCGTTTGCTGGTCGTTGCGATTGCTGGTGCAATCGGCGTGGCGCTGCTTACGCTCAGTTGGGTACGCAGTCAGGCGCAAGGGGGCGACCTTCCCTACGGTCAGGCGTTCAGCGGCAGCTTGAAGGCCGGAACGACGGATACATGGCACTTTGTCGGTAATGTAGGCGATGTAATCGCCATTGCCGTTGAGCGTAAATCGGGCGATCTTGACCCCGTGTTAACCTTGCAAGATCCGGCGCAGCAGCTTGTTGCGGGGACTCAGGCCATTCACGGCGAAGGCAAAACCGCGTTGGCAAAGGTTCGGTTGGCACAGCGTGGCTCCTATCTTATCGGGGTTGGCGGTGCGGACAGTACCTCTGGCAGTTATAGTTTGACGCTGACGCTGGTCACAGCCTCGCCACAAACGCCAACCCCTCAAGCAACGCTTGCCGTTGAAGCATCGGCTGGAGCGCTTGAACCGGGAACGGCAGTGCAAGGCGAACTTGATAGCAAGATCTATCGCCAGTCCTGGCATTTTCATGGTAGTTTTGGCGATGTGCTGGATATTACGATGAAGCGGTTGTCGGGTGATCTTGACCCCGGTCTAACTCTGGTGGCCCCGACTAACGATACTGTCGCCGCTAACAATTCGCTGAACGGTGGGCCAGATGCGGGAATTCTCGGTTTTCAACTGCCATTCACGGGTGAATATACACTTATCGCCCGACGCGAAGGGCCGAATCTTGGGCAAAGTGGAACCACCAGTGGCAAATATGAACTCGTTCTTTCGCGGCGTAGTGGCGATACCGCCACCAATAATACACCGCTGACTCCCGGCACGACGATACAGGGTCGCTTAAACGAAGCAGCACCCAGCGCGCTCTATCGCCTTGATCAAGGTGGCGCGGTTGCGATCTCGCTCGATCTGAGCAGCTTGCACCGTTTGGCGAGTATTCGTGTCCTGAACACAACGGGCACTGTTCTGTTCAGCAAGCAGGGCATCAGTCCGCTAACGGTTTCGGCACGGTTGCCCGATAAAGGGCCATTTTTGGTTGAAGCAACTTCGGTTGCCTACGAAAGCCAGCCCTTCACCGACTTCGGCCTGACGGTCTACCGTCTCAGTGCCAATATCGCCCAGTCTCCCAACGACGCGCATTCTATTCCCTATGGTGAGGATCGTTTGGCAACTGCCAACGGCGCGGATCACTGGTTCTTTATTGGTCATAGCGGCGATATTGTTGCGTTGAAGGTAACTCCGCGTGCGTTAGCCGCCGCAATGACAGTACGGGTCAGTGGGCCACAAGATGTGCTGCTCTATCAGGGGGATCTGGGGGCGGGGCTTGAGCAAACGCTCACCTTAGGCGATACGGGTCTTTTTGAGATCGAAGCCCAACCTGCCGACGACAAAACCCCGGTACCCTATGAACTGGCGCTGAATCGTATTGGGGCAAATGGCAGCCCGTTTGACTTTTACCGTCTGGCGACCAATCAAGGACCGCTTACCCTAGGTACACCGATCTCCGGCAAGCTAGCAGCGCGTGCTTCGGAGGGGTGGTGGCTGGATGCGACGGCTGGACAAGTCGCCAATCTGAAGCTAACCGCGACTTCGAGCGACAGTTCGCTGGGCTTGGCCTTGCAGCGCCCCGATGGATCGCTGGTTGATGTGCAAGTCACAAAAGAGACAAAGAACGCGGTTATCCGGCAAGTGCTGTTGGAACAAACCGGGCGTTACCGCGTCGTCATATTCGATAGCTTGGGTCAGAGTGGCGGGCAATATACGCTGCTGTACGAGGATGCCACAGGCGGCACACTCCAAACCGGACAGCCTATCAAGGGGATTATTGTACCCACTAACGGGTATTCGACTTGGACATTGGACGTTGTGGCGGGATCATTGATCAATTTACGTCTGAGTTCGCTGGCAACCCGAAGTTGGTCGCCCGCGTTGTTCATTGCTGATCCCTACGGTCAGGTGATCGCGTCAGGGTCGTCTGGGCCAGATGCGTCCATCGATCTACTGGGCGTAACTGCCCCAGTCACTGGGACTTACCATATCGTGGTCGGCGGGCAAGTCACGACGAGCTTTGCCTCATTCAATTTGTTGGCGAATGTACAACCGCCGTTTGGCGCAGAAGCCAGAAACTCGATTCAGGTTAGCACCACTAATGTGCCTGTGCTGCGCTATGCACCTGTGCCGACCAACCGACCCGTCCAAGTTCAGGTTGCGGATCTCATTAGCCCATCGATCAATATCCAGAACAGCCCGGCTACCGCGATCAGCTTTGGATCGACCTTGCGCGGTGAGATTCTACGCGGAACATTTAGCCAGATATGGCAGTTTGGCGGGTTGCTCAACCAAATTGTCGCCGCTAGTGCGACTACATTGGGCGGTACAGTTGGCCCCGACCTGATTCTGATCGATGCTGCCGGGAATATCGTCCACGAGCAGTTGCACGTCAATGACCCAACCACTGTTCTGACCTATCGAATGCCGCAAGGCGGCAATTATCGGTTGATCGTGCGCATGGGGTTGAATGGGGGGCGTTACCTGCTTTCGCTCAATACGATTCCGGTGACGTTCGGTGGATTGCGGGTTTCGGCGGGGACTCCCATCGTTATTGGGCAGACTCTCCCCGGCGAACTCCTCAGCGATTCCGTCGCGGATAGCTACTACTTTCTGGGAACTGCCAATGACGTAATCTCAATCAATGCCGCTCGATCATCGGGCGATCTAGCTCTGGCACTGCAATTGCTCTCACCGAAAGGGGTGAACGTTGCCGCGGATACGAATAAAACGAGTGATACCAAAGCCACTATAGCGGGTTTCCGTTTGCCGGATAGTGGCATGTATACGATTGTTGTGCAGCACACGGAAGCGGCGGCGAAGGCTTCGGGCAGTTATTTCCTGTATCTGGGGATCGATAAAGGCTTCCGGCTGAACAATCGCGGCGGCGGCATTATCACGTCGGGTCAGACGGTGACAGGCTTGCTAGCGCTACCGGATAACGAAGATACATGGTTGTTTCAGGGACACAGCGGCGAACGGGTCACATTTATCGCCAGCGGTACAGGCGATCCTGCGCCTAGCCCACTTGGGCTGCGGTTGCAAGATACCACAGGTCAGACCTTTGCTGCACAGGATGTCGCCCTGACTCAAGGGGCAGTCCGGCTCTCAGATGTGATGCTGCCCTACGATGGCATTTACCGGATACAGGTCACAGGCGCAACCGAAACATCCGGGATTTATGCGCTGACATGGCAGCCCGAACAGGAACGTCTGGTCGCGGGGCCACTGCGTTATAACCAGAGCGTTGGCGGAGTCTTCACAGCACAGCACAACGCCGACTCATGGGTCTTTACTGGCACACAAGGCGACGTGATCTCGATTGCGTTGGAATACGAGCGCGGTGATAAATTTAACGGCGCGTTCCAGCTCCGATCCGAAAATGGACTGACCCTTGCTCAGGAAGCCGATGTGAGCAATGGGTTAGGCGCACGGATCGAGAATGTGCTGTTGCCTTTCAGCGGCAGTTACACGCTGTTCGTCGGCAACCCGGCCCCCACTTATAAAGGCACTGGCGTATATTCCTTGAGCGTGGATTTGCGCGACAGCAAAGCCCGTTCGATGGGCAGTATTTTGCATTATGGGCAGCAGGGACAGGGCGAACTGTTCGTTGACGACGCAGTAGATACGTGGGTATTTGCGGCGCGTGCGGGCGACGTAGTCAAGATAGCGGCACAAGCGCAAGATCAATACCTGAACCTATCGCTGGATCTGCGTAATTCGGCGGGAATCTTGTTAGCCTCCATACAATCTGACAGCACCAATAAAAGCGGATCGGCGCGGGTCAACGACTTCAAGATCACGGCAAATGGTGTGTATGTGGTGACAGTCGGCGGCGGCCCCCAAAAGACAACAGGTAGTTATCTGCTGTCGTTGGACAATACCCCGCCACCCTTAGCTGAAACGGCGACGCTGAATTACGATGACATTAAAGAAGGTCTGATTGCCGATGACCGCGCCAGTCAGGTCTATATATTTACTGGCAGGCAGGGGGACACGGTTTCGGCAAAAGCCGTAAGCGAGGCTGGGTCTACGCTCGCGGCGACGCTGGCTATCCAAGACAGCGATAATCAGTTATTGGTTCAAGTTGACTCGAATGGAACCGATGGGGCGGTAATCCCTAACTTCAAACTGCCGCGCACAGGGCTGTATACGCTCGTCGTCAGCCGTTATCTAGGCGCTCAAGGGCATACCATTGGGCGTTTTACGGTCAATCTCAAAGGCACGCCGGAAGATCATCCTATCAAGGGCAATGTCGAATACGGCAAGCAGGCGATAGGGCGCTTGAATGCCGAAACGCCTGTGGAACGGATCAACTTCAACGGTAAAGCCGGTGATGTGGTTGGTATTGTCAGTCGTGCGACCAGCGGCGATCTCGATACCCAGCTTTCGCTGGAAGATCCAACGGGCGCGGTTTTGGCCTCGAATGACGACACTGATGGCCCGAACGCCAATATCGTTGAGGCGCTCTTGCCCGCCGACAATACCTATACCATTGTTATTTCCAGCAACGGCAAAAAAGATGTGGTGAGCAGTGGTAACTATGAACTGTTTGTAAACCGACTTTATCAGGTGAACCCTGCCAACCCACCACAGGTGTTGATGGCTTACGGACAGCGAATGGTTGGCTCGGTAGACGCGAACGATGCCGAAGTACGCTACACGTTCAGCGGCAATCGGGGCGACTCAATTGCCGTACAACTTGTGCATCAAACCGACGATTCACCGCCAGTGCTGACCATTGAGGACCCGGTCAATACCGTGCTGGCACAGGGTAAACTGGCGATTGGGCAAACGACGATTGATGGCTACACGCTGCCCGTCGATGGGTTATATACCATTGTCATTAAGCGTCCGGTTGATGCGAAGGCGACTTACAGCCCGTTCGCGATGACTCTATCACTGCTGACGGCCCCCGGTGGACGAACTACCAGCGGTGGCGTGCTCGGCCTCAAGGACAGTGTAACTGGTGGCTTTGCGCCCGGTCAGGCCGCCCAATATTGGTTGTTTCAGGCCAAAGCCAGACAATCGATCACGATCAATCTATTGCAATTGAATGGCAATCTGCTGCCTGCGCTTGTCCTCATTGGCCCCAACGGGCAAGGACTCGCTTCGTTGGCAACGTCCGAGCATGATCAATCGATCAGCCTGAATCAGATTGTGCTGCCCTCGGATGGGGTCTATAGCTTGCTCATCCTGCCCGGCGGAGCCAATCGCATCGGACAGTATCGGCTCACCATGCAGCCCGATAGCAACCCCACCGCAACGCCAATCACCCTAATCCCCGGTCAGATCGTCAGCGGCACACTGAATGCAATTGATCAGGAACAACGCTGGACAGTCAGCGGGCAGCAGGGCGAAAGCGTGGCGGTACGGATGCTGGCGACAGGCGGGACGCTGGTTCCGCAGCTTCATCTGGTCGCCGCCAATGGTCATGTGTTAGCGGAAAGCTATCTGGAACGCACACAGAATGCGGCGAGTGCGGTATTAGTGGCGATTCTGCCGACTTCTGGCGACTTTACACTCATTGCGGGGCAGCCGTACAGCCTGACTCCGACAGCAGGTACCTACAATCTATCGCTAGACACGGGGACACTCTCGCCCCAAGCCGTCATCGCAACCCAAATTGCCTACAGCCAGCCGGTTAGCAAGGCCGCACAGCAAGGTACAACAGACTTCTGGATCTTTGCGGGCAGTGCAGGGGATACCGTGAGTATTAGCGCAGTGAGCGCCGAGAAAAGCAAAGCGCCGGGTATCGCGCTGCAAGATTCAAGTGGTCATGTTCTGGTGCAAGCGACACCGTCCGCCGATACGCCCGATACGAATATCGGGGCTTTTACGCTGCCGAGTGATGGGCGTTATGTGATTGCCTTGCAATCTTCCACGACCACAACTTATATGCTGCTTGTCCAACGCCGACAGGACATTTTTGTGACTGGCAACAAGCTGCGCTCTCTGGTACTTACTAAACCATTGGATAGCGCGATTTCCACCAACGCTCTGCTAGATTATTGGTCGTTTGATGCTACAGCGGGCAGCGTTGTTCAGATCGATGGCGGGCGGTTGGATGGCAATCTGCGGCTGGATATTGCCTTGTACAGCCCGACTTCTGCCTATCTCGCCAGCGCTATCGCTACCGCCGCCGACGGTAAGCTGACAATGGGGCCGCTGCGTTTGCCGGAAGATGGCAAATACATTGTCGTAGTGACGCGCTGGCGAGGGGCTACTGGCAAGACTTCTGGGCGCTACTCGCTGACTCTCAGTAATCCGCCGGGTGCGTCTGGCTCCGATGGCGGGGTGATCGCGGGTTACGGGCAAAAAGTGACAGGCGGCATTACTCCTAGCGACAGTAACGATGTATGGACTTTCTCTGGGCAAGCCGGAGATGTGATCGATGTCCGCATGACGCGGCTGGATAGTATTCTGATCCCGGCGTTTAAGCTGACCGAAATGGCAACAGGCAAAGAAATTGGCAGTGCTAAAGCCGATAAAAACGAAGCACTGCTTAGTCATGTAATTTTGCCATCGTCGGGATCATTCAGTGTAACTACGAGTGGTGCAACGGCAACCAGTGGCGGCTATCAACTCAGCGTGGAACGGGTACAGTCGGCATTGCAAGCGAATATGTCGCACGCCGAAGGCATTGCCTATGGCGAAACCCGCAGCGGCGAATTGACTAAAGACATCTCAGCGCGGTCATGGGTCTTCTTTGCTCGATCCGGCGAACGAATCACGGTAGAAGCTGCCCCCAGCGACGGCAGCAAACTTGATCCCTATCTCTATCTCATTGGCCCAGATGGAACCACGATTGCCGCCGATGACAATGGCGGTGGCGGCACAAAAGCGCTCATCGCCAGTCATTTGTTAAACGCTGATGGGTTCTACGGAATCGTCGTGAGTGGTAGCCCGCTTCAGCAGGCCGAACAGCGATTGGGTGGCTTCAACGTGGCGCTCAAACGCAACCAACCCGGCGCGACCTATCAGGGCGATGTTAGTCCCGGCGTGAGCGCTGACGGTACATTGACTTCTGATCAGCCCATTCAGGAATGGACTTTTCGGGCGGCGAACAGCAAAACCATTGCCGCCAGCATGAACTCATCCTCGGTAACTTTTAACAGCACGATCTCCATTGTCGCGCAGGATGGCAAGCTATTGGGAAGCTCTGCCCCGGCACAGAATGGCAAGGCTTCGGTTGAGGTGAAACTGCCGGGGGCGGGCATCTATGCTGTATTGGTTTCTGCCAACACGAATGGGGCGCAGGGACATTACCAGTTGCAAGTAAGTTATGCGTTGGCTCCCGGCGGTGGTGGCGCACTGATCAAAGGCCAACCTGTTTCCGGCACAGTCAATGACGCTGACTTCACTGATGCGTGGCATGTCGATCTTGCAGCCAACAGTAAAATTACCCTGAATCTGACGCGCACGTCGGGCGACCTTGATCTTGATCTGGCATTGTATGGGCCAGATGGCATCCCGATTCCAGTCCCGAAAATAGACAGTGCTGCGATTAGTGTCGATGGGCTAGGCATCAGCGTGGGTGGAAGCTATACCCTGATCGTTTCGCGGGCAGGCGGCGCATCTGGCCTGACCAGCGGCGATTATCACTTGCAGATCGACACAACAAACTAAGTACGAATTGGCTCGTGGCCTGATTTTCTTTGTGACTTCAACACGCTGCGTAGCGTCATGGCAACGGCCCAACCCGTGAAATTTGAAACGCAGTCGTGCAAGGTGTCATTGAGGCTCCATTGCATATTGATCTTGCTCATGTCGCCACGACTTGCCATCTCGTGCCGATAGATCAGGTATTCGCCAACTTCCCACCACAGCGTTACCAACGCCAAAATGACTCCAGAAGTCGCCGCTGGAGCCTGACTGCTTTCATGGATGACATCGGTTAGGATATTCTTGGTCATAGGCAAAGTGGAGGCAGTGTCTACCGTATCGCAGATGAGCGTCGTCAAGGCGGCAGCAGTTGCACTATGCGGGATGGCATCCAGACCAAAGCCTGCTAACTGAATCTTGGCGAGATCGCCTTTATAGATATTAAAACGTGGATGCGAGAGAATATAGCCAGCGGCTAAGGGCAACACATAGACCACATAGGCTGCATTGTCGCGGATCATCGCACTGAGGGTTTGCTCTGCTTCTGCCACGAGTGGCGGAAGCATCTTGGTATCGCGGCCTTGCGGGATTAGCAGCCGATACAGATCGGGCAGCAGCAATGTAAACGTATTGGTGAGTAGATGTGGAAGCCATGTGGTTGCCATGTGATACTCGCGGCGGTTCGCATCAGCGGTGGCGACAATGCCGCCCCAGAGGACATACCGCATTAGGTCAGAAACTCGCACTGGTTAACTCTCCTATTCAGGTACAATTGCTCCCATCAATAGATGACAGGTTATTATGACGACTTTTTCGCTGCTTACGCTCAATTGCTTTGGTGTGCCTGCCCCACAAACACGCCGCCGTTTACTCGCGTTGGCGGATGAACTCAACCGAAACCCGGTGAGCGTCGTCTGCTTTCAGGAAGTGCAGGCGAATATCTATCGTCGGCTGCTGATCAAGGCTGGCACACGTTATAGTGCTCATGCGTATGAGCCATTTGTTCACGCGCCCAAAGGCGGATTGCTCACCCTAACGCAATCTCCTATCGAACATTCGGAATTCACGTTGTACCTAGCGCGGGGTCGCTGGTACACATTTGCAATGGCTGACCGAATCTTGCATAAGGGTATCCTTATCACGCGGATCACGGTAGACCAACAGCCTGTAATTATTCTCAATACGCACCTGAACGCCAACTATCTGGGCGACTGGCAAGCCCAGAACCATTATACGCTGCATGAACGGAGTCAGTTGCGCCAACTTGCCGAAGTCGTCAATGCGCAACCGTCCAATGCCGTGATCGTTGTGGCGGGCGATTTTAATATCCCGCGCCACAGCAGTCTGTACGAGGAGTTTATCGCGGCGAGTGGATTGACTGATCCGATGACAGGCGACCCCAGACCAACCTTCCGTGTGCCGCGTGGACTTCCGGAACGCTACGAACATCCGATTGACTTTGCCTTTTGGCGTGCGCCGCAGTTGCCCGGTTGGCAAGCACATGGCGATCTACGCTTTCGGGAGAAAATGCCGCTTGGCAATGGGCGTAATGCCTATTTTTCCGACCACTACGGCATTCAGCTAGAACTAACGTGGAATACCCCAATTAATCACGACTAACGATGAAGGTGTGATTGTGCGCTTTGTACGTAACGTGTTTGTACTATGGGTCTTGGTATTCGTCATGGTGAGCAGTGTTTTACTGTATAGCCGAACCTTTTCGGAACCCAGTGAGTTGCAAAAACTAGGGTTTGGAATGTGTTCGGATCAGCCGTGTTTCATGGGGATCGTGCCGGGGGTAACAACTTGGAAGGATGCCATTTTAATTCTTAAAAGTTATGATTTAAAGGAAGAAGATTACGAAGAAATTTCCTTTGCAACTGTGAAACTAAAGTATTTCGATGTGACTGTTACAGGTTCCAAAGAAGATGGGGTCACTGCCATACAAATTTGGCACTCAAAGATTCCGTTGGGTACTGTTATTCAATTAATGGGTAATCCTTGTGCAGTTGGCTTTCTAACTGAATATTCGAATCATCGAGATCCGCGCATATTCTACCCTTTCATGTCGGCTGATGTTGTTCTTGATACTGATCGTGTGACCCAAGAAGCTTTTGCAGATCCAATAATATTGAGGACAACTAGAGACGAAGCACTGCTCTGTAAAAGCACCCCGGATTTTCCTCGGATCAAATGGAAAGGATTTGCTACGCTAAGTCGTTACAATAGTAACAACTGACAATTACTACGCCTGAATCTCGATCACTACGCCATCTTCCGCCCAATTGTATAGCGCTGCGGCATTTGTCGAGCTAATCAGGATGCAGCCGAAAGTAACCTTTGTCCCTAGATTCGCTTCCCACAAAATGCCCTGTCCATTTCGTGTTGGGAAGCCGTGAATGCCGTTAGTGAAACCGGGGACTGCCTCATATATGCCCATGAAGTGCGGCATCCACAGGTTCCAATTGCCCGCGTAAGCATTGACATCGTGCGACAGAATCTGGAATACGCCGGGTGCGGTGGGGCTGTCGGGAATACCCGTCGAGGCCAGCCAGTTCCATTTGATCTGCCCGTGATCGTAGACCCACATATGCTGCTTCGAGATGCTCACCACGATCCGCTTGCCCTCGACAATCGGCAGCGGCAGCATGTCATCTACTGAGGGGATCGTGATGACCTGTCCCGCGCTGAGTACGTTAACATCCAAACCGGGGTTGGCACGGGCGATCCGCCACATCATAATGCCCTGCTTCCACGCAATTGTGCCGATGGTATCCCCCGGCAAAACGGTGTAGCGCGTCGGGTTATGCAAAACCTGTACGGTGCTCGTTGTGCGGCCTGCGGCAACTGCCTTACGAACGATGTCAACGCTTTTGGCGAGATCCAGATGGCGACCCTTATTAAGGGAGAGATTCTGCCCGTTCAAGAAGTTTGTCAATGGGCTAGCCTGTAGACTAAATGTCAGACCAGATGATCCGTTTTCGGTAGTCAGCCATTGACCCCATTGATCGGCAGGCAAAGTCCAGCCCGTATTTTGATTGGTGATCGGGTCGTAGGCATTGATCGTCAAGGGTGAGGCTAGTAGAGTTTTTGCCCTATCGACCAGCGCGGATGCGTCCGTGACAGTAGGCTTGGTAGCGACCATAACCAGATCGATTGCACCGTCGGCTAATTCATCGCCGGGGGCTGCTGACAAGCGATCTAGGGTTGCGTTAATGTCAAGCGAACGTCCCTCGGCGGGAGGAACCGCTTCCACATTGCCACCAGCGACAATACGAACTGTGGCATTTTGAGCAGGCGATTCAACGGTTTGTATCAGCGATTTCAAGCCTTGTTCCGCCACGCGCCGATCAAGAGTCACGACAGGCGCAACTGGCTCAGAAACCACTAGCGCTGCGATCCACGATCCATTGGTGCGGCCTTGCTGCTGGGCTGCTAAGGCGCTTGCCCCAGCATCCAATGTCAGGCCAAAGCGGGCGGGCGGTGCGGCCCATACGCGATCCCCATCGCGGATCGTGATCTGCGACCAGCGATCCTGAAGTTGGGCAGTCGCATCGTCAAGCGTCATGCTGCCCACCTCGATGCCTCCAACGGATACCCCCGGCAGAATTCGCCCGGAAGTAAATATCACCAACGCCCCGACCACCAGCGCCACAATGGTCAAGCTGACCATAAAAAAGAGTGCCGCCATACCGATCAACGCCCATGTCATTAAGCTTTGAGGCAGGCGTAATCCGCTTGTTTTTGCTGGAGTACGCCGAGTGGGTTTCTGTGGGGCGGGAGTCGAATAGGTGCGCTGCATGAATTGCTCTCTTGCTTTCACCATTTATTACGATAATAGTTTAGCAGATCAAGCATTTGGAAAATTGACGCGAACCTGACGTTTTCCCGTTGATATGCTGCCCTATCGAACGAGTATCGGATAAGACCGTTTCTATGTCAACTTACATCAACTCCGTTTAGCCGCATTTTGAGCAAATCCTTGAGCATGACGATGGTAAATTTGGGTGAGGAATAACTCCTATCGCACGATGATTACCCTACGCTGTGCCATATAATCTACGACTATCGATTATGCTCTGAGTTACGTCCTTCTCTAAAGAGGATTTCACGATGGCTCAGAGCTTTGCCTTTCACACTGTTACTCCAAATCTGAAACTATCCCTGCCTATAATCATCTGGCAAAGCCTTTTGTTATCGTGTTCGCTCGTAGGGATATGCTTGGGGTTAACAATTCGGCTATTATGCGGTTGCCCTCTTGTAGGTGCATTGCTTGGAGCCCAACAATTTCAGCAGGTGTATGGTCAAGCCCAAAATATAGATCCGTTCTACGTGATAACACAGAACAATGCACTCCGTAGATCAACGATATGGAGTATCGATCCTGCCAATGCACACGCTAAATCTATAGTTGCCCTAAACGAAGTTAGCCAATTAAAGGCCGACGAAGTACTCTCTCAGCGGGAGTTATCTGTCATGCAATCCTTCAGTCAAAAGGAAACCTTATCGCCGCAATCCGCTACAATTAAGCAATATTTTCAACAGATACAGCGCCTTGATACGATGCAGCTTATGCTGCTTTCTAACAATGACGTTTGTAACCGTAACACGATGAACTTGTGTTTTGGTTACTATGAACTCCTACGCCTAAATACAAGCGATCCGAGCAAGATGACAAGTCTTTTGAAAATAGACTATCATCCCAAAGTGTTCGATGAATGGGGTTGTATAAGACCAACCAACGAACCAATTATCATCGATCATTTATTGATCAACCCTAAACATGATGTACTAGTTTATACCCTCAGGGCATCACATAACTGTTATACAAAGCAAGTGACCGCGCAAACCGTAATTGTCGATTTTTCAAAACTTCCAGTGAGCATAACTGAGATACCGATGGCGCGGGGTGTATCTTGGTCGCCAGATGGCAATCGATTAGCGTACTATAGCGTCAATGATTGTCCATCAGTAGGTTGTGAAACCTCAGTAAACATCATCACACTATTTAATGGTAGTTCAACACCATTGACCAAGGGGACTAAATCGACGGTTGCAACGATAACTTTAGCGCCCAACACATTTACGCTCTCAACAGGATGGATTAATAACAACACTTTATTGTACCAATGGTACGGTGGCATTGAAGAAGGTGCTGTATTGGTATCATATAATCTAGACAGCGGAATCCAGCGCATAATTCATCTCAAAGATGCAGCTTCGGTGAATGGTCTTTACTACATGAACCCTAATCATATGATCTTTCAAGATCAAACTTCCTTAAAGGACATTTCTGGTTTTGGAAATGACAATTTACCAATGAATAATTTGAACTCAGCGCAACAAGTGTTCTACAATAGCAGATTTACTGATCGTTTGTTATTTAGCAACCAAATTGGTTGTCTACAGCAAATTTTCTTGATTGATGCGGTTACTCTTAAAAGTATGTCGATAGATTTATCTTCAGTGCTACCTAAAAATGAGTGTCCAATCTTTGGTATAGGATGAGCGAAGATGAAACTGGGCAGCAGGTCGAACATGCCGCCCGGTTCAACACCCCATTCGATAGCGATGACTCTTGCTTCACACGGATTTCACCAGCGGACAGGGCGACGCTGGTTCGTTACTACCGTTAGTTATTACATTGTGTATGCGTCATGAAGTCAGGTATTAAGGGTGATCGAGACTTTTGACCAACTCCTTGAGCATGGCGACGGCAGGTTTGGGCGTGTAGTCAGTATGCCACAGCCCGAAGTGATTCTCACCGTTTTCATGACCGGGACAGGCTGGCGGTGTACACGTTACCTCGGCAGGAAAGTCAAAGGCCGTCCAGACGATCCACCCCGCGTATCCACCATGCTCAATTGCGCTGATCAACTCGTGTAGCATAGTGCTCTGTGCTTCCTCGCCTACGCCAAAGGTACTTAAGCCTGTTTCTTCCAGCAGCAGCGGCTTTTGAGTATAGATTCGCATGACGGCGATACGTGCCAGCAGGCTTTGCTGGCCTGACCAATGATGGAAACTGAGAAAATCTACGGCACTGTCCGTGACTTGTGCATCATTGAGCCAACCCGCCGTAAGTAAGTGATTCCCATCGATCTGGCGCACAGCCGCAGCAGTTTGCTTGAGCCAGTTGAGCACAACATTAGAGTCAAAACCGCTGCGTGTATAGTCAATATCGCCCTCATTTCGCAGATCCCAAGCGAGGACAGCGGGTTCGGCGCGGTAACGTTCAACGATATACGCGGTCTGGGCAGCGGCGACTTCCGGGTAAAGATACAGCGGGCGTACCGTTAGATCGGGGCTGTCGTTGAGCGTGATTAAGACATGAAAGCCACGTGCGATGGCGAGATTCAATATACCGTCCAATTTAGCGAAAGATTGTGGCTTTGGCACTGTGCCATTGCCGGGACACTGGAACAGGGTGTCGTATATGAGAAAAATTCGCAGCGTATTAAACCCTGTGTCATGGATCAAGTCGAGTTCTTGAGCCGCCTGTGTTAGATCGGTTTCGAGCAAGAATCGCTTCCAAGGCGCACGCACCGGATAATAGTTCACGCCTCGCACATGGAATACCACGTTACCAACGCTGAGTTTGCCAGAGTCCACCTTCGCGAATCCCCCCTGACCCTGGGGGGTGTAGGGTGGCACGCCTGCCAAGGCAGTTTTGATCTCCAACTCTGAACAGGTAGAGAGTGGCATAGGGGTAAAGATATTATATTTTTTGAGCGCGATCACAACTTCTTTGCCCTGTGGATTCACACTCAGCGCGTTCTGATATGCCTTGACTGCCCCAGTAGTATCCCCTTGAGATTCTAGGGCAGCGCCGTAGTTATAGTACGCCGGATAGAGCTTGAGCGCTGGATCTTCACCATTGCACTGCGCCTGATCTTCGTGGAGTTTTTCCAGTGTGGCGATCACACGAGGCCAGTCTGATCCCCAACTTGAATTGAGGGTGCTGCACAATCGATCAATGTCGTAGGGGTCGTAGGTGGGCAGGGCTGTAATAGCGACCAATCCCGGATTGACAGGTGGGGTTGATTGACAAGCAGCAGCACTAAGCAGCAACACAATCAATAGCATGAATAGCGAGGAATAAGGAATGTTTGGTGCAGTGCGTCTTGTGCTATCAGTATCCACTCTTGACTCTGCCTTTAGCTGCGGTGAATGCAAATCACGCTTTATCGCTTGATGCTCCCTCCTGCACGAGTTGACTCGCGTTTGGGTCATCCGCAAGATTATAGCGCTCAAGGCGCTGCCAGTATTTATATAGGGCAGGCGTACCGTAATCGTTGAAGTGGCCTTTGACGCGATCTCTACCCAGTTGCGCCGAAGAGCCGACCTGATGCAACTGCGCTTCAAACTTGCGTAGTTTGCGACGCTGTTCCCAGCGTTCAAACGCATCACCAAGTGGACCACTCAAGAGGCTTTCACCGACCCATTGCAGCCAGCGCCCGATGCCATGCGGTGTGGAGTCGGGTTCGGCGTAGAACGGTTCACGGGCATTGGGCAGCATCGGGTCAGCCCACGTATTGACCGCCCGCATTGCTTTGTAGATCGGTAAGCCTGTTAACGGGATCATCTGCGCCAGTTCATGTGCCAGAAACATATCTTGGCGATCTTGCAATAGGGCGGCCTCTGAGAGCACATAATTGGGGCACAGCTTGACATTCACTACTGCTGCCAACCGCACCATCCCGACTGCCAACAGCCGCGCTGTCCAGACCCGCCCTGCCGTTGTGATTAGTAGATAGTCGATGTCATCTTGGCTTCCAGCGGCGTTGTGCATGGCTAGCGCTCCGGTTAGCGCGACCATACGCACAAAAGGCAGATGTGCTAAAAGTGCGCCGTAGCGGCAAGCGACAGGCCATAACGCTTGTGTCGCGACTTCTCGCTCCTGCCGGAGATCAACACGGGCGGCGCTGCCCGCCAACATACAGTAGCCGTCTACCCGTGTAATATTTGCCGCTAGCCACGCTGAATGAGCAAGGGTCGTTCGCACTTCATCGGCAGTTGCCGCCGCGCCGATGAGAAAATGATGAATCTCTGCTTCGGTCATGGGAAAATTAAATACATCGGCGTACAGTAATGTGCGGAAGATCGCTTCGGCAATATGGCTCTCAGGAGAAGCAGTAACGCTCATCAGATTGACTCCCGCACATGGATTTATTTTCTAGCGATCTAACTTGGTTAGCTGATCTTAACAATATTTTGACGTAGTGCCAGCTAGCTTCTTCTCCGTTACTAACTAATGGTGCAAGCTAAAGCGAGAATTCAGCAATAGACATCTTAAAGGGGGA
>JBDTVG010000026.1:0-6095 GCA_040007395.1 Chloroflexota bacterium | reverse complement strand
TTGGCGCTCTGCCTAACTTTCATCCTTGTGGTTGGTAGGTGTCGGGTGACTAGTCCGATTTTATATCATCCGAAGAATTGATTGCTTCTAAAACGCCAACAATCACTTCGACGTATTGGGAAATTGATATAAGTGTTGCGATAATTCCAGAACTGCGGGCAATGTCAATGTCAAGGGCTTGGGCAATGTCAATGTCAAGGGCTTGGGCAAGGTCAAGGGCAAGGTCAAGGGCATGGTCACGGGCATGGGCGAGGTCAAGGGCAAGGTCAAGGGCATGGTCACGGGCATGGGCAAGGTCAAGGGCAAGGTCAATGTCAAGGGCATGGTCACGGGCAAGGGCAATGTCACGGGCATGGGCAAGGTCACGGGCAAGGTCAAGGGCATGGGCAATGTCAAGGGCAAGGTCACGGTCAAGGGCAAGGGTAAGGGTAAGGGGAAAGCTCCTTATCACACTGCGATCCAAATTTTGCAATATGCCCAACTGCTTTGCTCGGTCTTTAAGTTCGAGGATCAACTCTACGGCGCGATCAACCTCATGGTTCTCGATTAGATTGACAATTTGTGTATAGAAGTCTTCGATTTTTACGCCTATTGACATTCGCCTCTCCTTGACTAACGGCTGTGAGTGAACATTTCCTAATCAAACAGCGTTGGACGCAATCTACCCATCGTCACGCAATCGTCAAAGGTTGACGGCTGCATATCATTGAAATCCTGTTGTAACACCTTGAGATATTGCCATGTTTGCTCGGTGAGCGTGGTAGCATTGTTCACCCAGATGGTTGCCGCCCGATCTTTGTTCACAACGTCGGTATCTTCGCGCCCTTTCGTCTCTACCAGATAATGCACGCCGTCCTGACCGACAACGGCAAAATCAGGATAGTAATGGCGCAAGTTGCTCCGAGTATCGGAATAGGGGATCGTAAAGCCGAAATTCATGGGCAGCTTGCTGAATCGCAATACATCCGATGAACGATCCAAAAACCGCGCAAATTCTTCCTCAAACTTATTATCACAGGGGACTTTGTTGAACACGGTTTTCTGGCAAACTGGCGCAAGCTGTGACCACGGAAACGGCGCAATCGTCGAGAGGGGACGGCCCACGTTTTCAAGGGTCGCTTGCTGCGGTTTGATCAGCTTGTCTTGCAGCAGCTTTTGGAAGACTTTCAACGTGATTTGCGCCGTAAACGAGCGACTGATCGCCCGTAGGATTTCCGGTGTGTCCAGATCAACCTCTTTGCCGAACGCCTTATATTTCAGATAGTCGCGTATCTTCGGCGCTAACACGGCAAATTGACTTGGCAACCGAAGATCGCTGGCGATAATCTGTGCATAGCGCGAAACGATCTCCTGAGAGGTTTGGGGCGTGGGGATGTTGTATGTACGCTCAAACAGCTTTTCGAGCGTCAATATATCCATGCCCTCATAGCGGAAGGTTTGCGCCGCTTTGCTATCTGCGCTAACGGGGATCACGGGCGACTGAATAGCCCGTACATCGATGGCTTCAATCTCGCTTTCCAACGAGGTAATGCGGGCGATGATCGGTGTGAGCACAGGCAGCGCAATATCAAAGCTGGCTCTTTCGGCAACCGGCTCAATGACCGTGATAACGAGCTTGTCTTTGCCAACCTGATACGTCTCGAACTTGATGTCTTCATCTTTTTCAAGCTCTTCGACAAAGCGGATAAAGCCCTTGTTACCGATAATGTCTACACGCTCTTGGTAGGTCGTCTGGACATTGCGGAACATCAGGCGCAGACCACGCCCAATCGTCTGTTCGGGCAAAATATCGGCTTTTGAAGTGTAGGGGCGCAAGCCAACCACAACAGTTACATTCTGAACGTCCCAACCCTCTCGCAGCATGAGCACACTGACAATGGCATTCACCGGGCTATCATCGCTATCGACTTCACGAGCAGCTTTACGGGCTAAATCCAGATCGCCCTTGATAATGTCGCCGTTGTTTTTCGTATGGATAACAAGGGTTTTGTCCCCCGCAAACTCATCTCGATAATTTGTGCGTAGGTAATAGCCAATGGAATCCGCTTCGCTGGTATTGTTCATCATGATGAACAGCAGCGGCTTTTTGCCGAGTGGCGCAAGCTGGGTGCGATATTCGCGCCAACGCTCGATTCCCGCCGTGACAAAGGGTTCATAGCGCAGTGCGGCAACATCGGTCAGGATTTCCTCAGCGTCCGTTACACCCTTCACCGGACGCTTGACGATCCCCTCAAGGATGGCTTGCTTGATCGTGTAGTCACTGATGATCCAAGGGAACAATGCGCCGCTGTCAAAGCGTGGCGTTGCCGAGAAGTCCAGTTGAGCCGAGAGTTTACTTGGATGGGCATTGTGCAGCGAACGGATTGTTTCGTTCCATGTGCTGTTCGAGTCGTGGGTGTGATGGGCTTCGTCGTTAATGACCATTAGTGGGCTATCCCCACGCTCGATAATGCGTTCCCGGAAGTCGATAACCTGTTCCAGCGTGGCGGGCGGTTTGGAGCCAAGCACACTGGTCATAATGTCCGGTTCATCGTTTTCCGGCTCTTTATCGGCGTACAACTGTTGTACATTCGCCAGATAGACCGCGCCCAGCGATGAGGCTCTTTCGGCTTCACCGCGCATGTAGTATTGCATCTCCCAAAAACGCTTCATATCGCTGGGAATGATCGGGTCAAGCTGGAAGATGCGGCCCCCGGCGAAGTCGGTACGCAAGCGCTCGAACACGATCACATTCGGCGCGATGATGAGAAACGTGCGGGCGTAGGCGCTGTTCGGCTCAATGACCGCATTGAGATACTGCCACGCAATTGCTAGGGACATCACCTTCGTCTTGCCGCTGCCCGTCGCCATTTTGATGCAGTACCGGGCAAAGTCGTCATATTCGGGCAAGCGGATTTCGGCGGCGAATTCTTGAGGGATGAATCGCTCGAACAAGTCTTTTTGCGTGCGAGTCTTGGCAACTTCAAACACATAGACCAGCGATTCCATGCTTTCCTGTTGAGCGACGTTGTAGCGGAACAGCCCGCCTGTTGCCAGCTTGTGATCCGAATGAAACCAGAAATTCAACAGCCGGATACTTGTTTCCGTTGCGCCCGGATAACCGTTGGCAGCCCATGCCTGAACCGCTTGACGAATGGCTGGAACTGCTGGGGCCGTTTTGCCGTTGTTTTCCAGATAGCTTGCTTGCTTCGGGTTGATTTTCTTACGAGGCATGTCTAAGACCTTGCCTCCTTGGTTATCCAGTTGCCGTTTTCATCATATAAGGAACAATGATCATATCCCTCCGTGTTCCACAGAATGTCAAATACCGGGCGCAGAATGTCACGAGGATCACCGAAGTTCTCTAAAACAATATCGGGTATTAACAAATTGCTTCGTACAAGCGGTTGACTTCCCTCTCTAGTAGATGAGTAAATCAAATCAGATGCGTTAGATGGCTCTACATCGATCATACATAACCCTTTGATGTTTATTAAACTAACCATCATCGAAACAGGGGAGTCGATTTGTAAATTTGCCAATGACTTCATGCTACTGTCAAGGCTACTTAAACAAGCTGTTGCTATGGCGGGTAGGCTGATAAATCGTTTATCAGCCACATCAGAATTCTTTATAATTGGCCCTTTCTTCACCCACTCTATAGCGCCAGTACGGAAAAACTGAAAATAGCTTTCTCTCTCCACAGGCATCATATAACCATCAAAGTTGTATCGTGCGTCTCTGGCTCGATCCCTAAATATCTCAAACCAAATACGATTGTGGAAGTTAAAAGTGTTGATTCGTTTGCTTGGATCATCGAAGGTTAAGGGAACGATGTGCATACTGATATAGTAACTATCCTGACTGAGCAACACAGGCACATCTTCATGGCCTTTTGTACTTATTGCTTCTACTCTTTGCTTTCTAAATTGCCGGATGCGTTCTTCAAGACTGTTCGACAAGTTAAACGCTGTCCTTATTTGTGTCATATCCATCTCTTCTACTCTCGCAGAACGTCGTAAATGGAATTTATACGTAAGGTTTGAACGGTGTGGTGCAGCAAAACTACGCGGCACGTATATTGCCACCACATCTTTTTTATTCGTATCCGTTAGTTCAATTGCCCGAATTTTCAACCCCATGATACGGGGATCAATGCTACTGTTTGCACATTGATCAAGCCGTCTTACATTTTCATCGACATTGAAATCAAGACCTAATCCGGTAATCTCTACCGCTTTGCTGTCTTCCTCTTTAATGCCACAAAAAATCCAGCCGCCATTGGCATTAGCTAGCGCTGAAACGTCTTTGCAGAATTCTCGTTTCCAATCGTTTTTATCTTTGGATGGGTCAGGGGTATAACAGTCCAGTTTGAATTCCAGAGTATTGCCTTCGTCTTCACCAATCAGACCGTCAATATCTTCGGAATTTAGCTCTTCGATTACTTTGTATATTGGATAGGGCATAATGTTTACCGAATCTCCACTGGGATCGCTTTGGTGGTATCGTTGCCCAGAATGTCGATCACTTTGACAAGGATTATATATTCGCCGGGTTGCTCGTAGGTGTTGGCAACGCTCAATAGGAGCGACCTATCTTGCCGAGTGCGGTAGGTCTGCCATTCGTTGTGAAACGTATCGTTGCGATAGTTGAAGTCCACAGCCCAATAGTCGATCCACTCCGACCACTTTTTGACGGCCTTGATCACGTCTTCGGGGACATCATCGCGGGGAACCATAAAATCGGTGAGGGCGATCTCCACTTTGTGCCCCTTGACCTTTGCTTCGACTGAAAGGGCGGCTAGCTCGAAAAAGCGAATATCGCCCTGATCAACGGCTTTCTTTTCCAGCACCTCACGCGGAATACGGATCAGCGACACTTTTAACCCCGCATCACGGGCGATCTGCTGTTCGATCTCGTTCACATCAAGGGCGAAGTCCCAGCCTAGCACATCAATTTCGGGCGCAGTGGGCGAACCGTCCCCCTTACCAATGGCTTGCCGGAATTCGGCGGCGATATTGGTAATTTCGGCGGGCGTGATCGGGGCATCGACAGTGCCAACATGCACCATGCCTTTGCCCTTTTTGCCGTGCAACCATGTATAGCCTTCGATGGGATCGGCATGGTACAGGTCAAGGATAAATCGCCGATAGGCCCGCATGGTCGATTCAGCGTGGTCGCCAAACTCGGCTTTTTGCCATACTTGACGCTCATATTTGCCGAGGTTTTGCACCACAAACGGACGCACGTCTTTAAGGCCTAACAGACGCTTGCGGGCCGTATGGATGGCAAAGCGCCCTAAGTCACAGGTGATCCAACGACGATTGAGTTTTTAGGCTACAACTGTCGTTGTACCACTGCCACAGAAGCAATCAAGTATAAGATCATTTTCAGCGGATGAAGTATATATAATGCGTTCAAGTAACGCTTCTGGCTTTTGTGTAGGATAGCCTACCCTCTCTCGTGCCATAGGGTTAACAATCGGAATATCCAGCCAAATATTTTGGATTAGTTGCCCTTCGTAAGTATCTTCATAAATCTTCCTATATATGCGTCCACTAGGTGTTTCAGGCATTACCAATTCGTTACGAGCATAATGCTCTTCCATTCTCTGCTGTGAATACAACCAACCATTAGGAGGTGGATTTACACCATGAAATACGTACTTTAGGTTTGGCCTATACATAGAATTTACGAGTGGCGATTTCATATACTTTCGATTATCACCATCATCGTAAACAAAACGCTCTTCTATATATTTTTTCGTATTTTCATCATGTTTAGAAAAGATCGGATTGAAAACATATTCAGTCCCTTTGGCGAACCAAAGAATGGTATCGTTTGTAATACCAAATTGACTAGAAGCATACGAGGTTGCTTGCTTCCTGCGCCAAATAATTTCATTTACAAAATTATCAGCGCCAAAGATTTCATCCAAGACCGCTTTTGCGTAAAAGCTAATGTGATAGTCTAAATGGACATAAATACTTCCATTTTCCCGTAAAAGCTCATGCAAAAGAGTTATAGTTTCGCTGAACCATTTTAAATAACCATCTAAACCTTGCTAGTCACCCGACAGTAGGAGGGAAAGGGCTTGCAGGGCAGGAAAATGCCGG